>JAESST010000055.1 GCA_016763995.1 Flavobacteriales bacterium
ATCGTCGTATGTAAAAAACTCCATTTCAGGCTTACAGAATGCAGGTTTAGGTGGACTCATTTTGGTTATAATTGTTTTGATTTTATTCTTAGGAAATTTTCGATCTGCCTTTATTGTTGCCATAAGTCTCCCTCTTTCAGTCTTATTTGCTTTCATTACTTTATCAATTACAGGACAAGCCATTAATAGCATTACCTTGGGTGGCTTGGCTTTGGTTTTAGGATTATTGGTCGATAATTCTATTGTGGTATTAGAAAACATCGATCGGCATTTAAAAATGGGAAAATCATCCTTTGTTGCAGCCAAAGATGCCGCCTTAGAAGTCGCCAATCCGGTATTGGCCTCTACCCTCGTTATTATGGTGGTCTTTTTCCCCGTGCTTTTCTTAACGGGCATTACCAAATTTCTTTTCTCTCCATTGGCCATTACAGTTGCAGGAGCAATGATTGGTTCCTACATTTTTGCTTTAACACTAATTCCGATTATGGCGGCCTATTTCTTTCGAAATCATTTGCCAAATTCTGATGAAAAACCAAGACGAAGTGCATTGGGTTTTTTCCAACGCTTTATCGATAATTTAGGAAATCGTTATCAAAGAAGTTTAAAAACTGCCTTAAAACTTAGGCTCCCCATTTTAGGAATTGCAGTAATCCTTCTTATTGCCTCCCTTTTTCTTTTGAAAAATACTGGTTATGAACTATTCCCTCAATCTGATGTAGGCCAGATGGAGATTCAAGTACGCATGGAATCAGGTACTACCCTGCAAACAACCAATGCAACCATTGCCCAAATGGAAGAAGTGGTACGTGCTGAATGTGGAGATGATTTAGAACAAATTATTGGAAACATCGGGGTGTTTTACGATTTACCTGCAGCTTATACACCCAACTCCGGAACGCAAGATGCCTACATTGGGGTTCAACTAAGGGCGAGTCATTCTAAGAGCACCTTTGAATACGCCTCTAGCTTACGTAAAATCTTTCATCAACAGTTCCCAGGAGTTGAAGTGAGTTTTAATACTGGTGGAATAATTACTGCCGCATTGAATGAAGGAAAACCAGCCCCAATTGACATACAAGTAAAGGGAAATGACTTAATGGTACTCCGTGAAATTGCCGAAAGAATTCGTGATACCGTTTCTACCATTGCTGCCACAAGAGATGTGCGTATACTGCAACGCCTCGATCAACCCTCTAAAAACATAGACATTGATCGAATTAAAGCCGCAGAATTGGGAATTGAACCGGTGGATGCTATTAAAAATATGGTTTCTGCCTTGAACTCTTCCGTTACTTTTAACAAGGCCTTTTGGATTGATGAACGCAATGGGAACCATTATTATGTTGGAGTTACCTATCCGGAGAGTTACATCGACAATCAATTTGTACTAGAAAATGTAGGTGTTGGTAGTCAGATTAAAGAAGGAACTATTCCCTTCCGAAACTTCTCAAAAATTACAGACGGCACCAATCCTGTAGAAATTAATCACCATAATTTAACGCGTGAATTTAATGTATATGCCCAAGTGGAAGGAAAAGATGTAGGCCGTGTTTCGGATGAGATTCAAGAAATCATCAGTAATATGGAAGTACCTGCAGGTTATAGAATCAATTTCCAAGGTGAGGTAGCCATCATTAAAAAATCCTTTGGCGATTTAAGTTTGGGTTTAGGCTTAGCAGCTATACTTGCTTTTCTCATCATCACTCCCCTCTTCCGTTCTTTTAGAAAACCACTGATCATTATCCTTGCCTTTCCTTTTGGGATTATAGGAGTTGCGCTTTTAATGTGGATTAGCGATACTTATTTGAGTATACAATCCATTATGGGCATTATTATGATGGTAGGAATTTCCGTTTCTTATGGAAATATTTTAGTGGATAGAATAAGTGTATTGGTGAAAGAAGGAATGCAGAAAACGGAAGCCATTCTTAATGGTTCTTCAGACCGGTTCCGACCTGTACTTATGACGGCTTCAACCACTATTTTAGGCTTACTTCCAACAGCATTAGCTACTAACCCAGGCTCGGAAGCCAACGTACCCTTAGCAATTGCTGTTATTGGTGGAACCTTTATGGCTATGCTCCTCACCCTTTACATTATTCCGATTCTTTATTCATTCCTTGCAAAAACAGAAAATCAATGAAATCTGTAAAAAATAATTTAACTTTTCTAATAATAGGATGTTTAGCAGCTTGTAGCGCACCAAAAGAAAAAGAGACACTCAACGTGCCCAACGAGAAAATCCAAAACGTTGAAGTAGTACATCCCAAAAGCAGATCCTTTACTTCTCAAGTACTGATTAGTGGTACTGCTAAACCTAATCAATCAGTAATTCTATATGCCATGGAGAGTGGAGTGCTAATGGAAATTAACAAAGACATTGGCGATCAGGTAAACAATGGCGAAATTATTGCAAAATTAGACCAACCTCAATTGTTTCAGGAGACGAGCAGATTACAGACAGAATTAAAACTTAAGAAATCTGTTTATGAACGCTTGAGTAAAATCACTCAAAGAACACCTGCTCTAACAACTACAGAGGATTTAGAAAGAGCAGAAGCTCAATACTTGATAGCCCTAACAAAATTAGACGAAAACAATAGTCGTTTAGGTTTTTTGACTATTAGAGCACCTTTCTCAGGAATCGTTACCAAACGATTTGTCGATAAAGGAAGTCTTTTGCAAAATGGAATGAATGAGGATAACCCTCAATCCATAGTAGAAGTGCAACAAACAAACCCTATGCGCATCACGATCGAAGTTCCTGAATCAGATGCCGTATCTGTCAAAAAAAACATGCCAGTACAACTTAGCTTTCCTGAATTATCTGGAGAAAGTTTCGATGCCAAAATCAGTCGTACTTCCAATGCTTTGGATATTCTATCTAAAACCATGCAAGTAGAAATTGATTTAGACAATGCCGAAGGTAAAATTATCTCTGGCATGTATGCCAAAGTAATGATACAAGTAAACAGCAGAGAGAACATCTTATCACTCCCTATCATCTCTAAAATTAGATACAAGAACGAAGATTACGTATTGGTCGTAGAGAATCAAGTTGTGAAACGAATTCCAATCAAAATTGGCTTATCCGACAAAGAGTATTTTGAAGTGCTCAATGCAATACTCGATTCAACCACACAGGTTATTGTAAATGGAAAGGGCTTGGTAAAACAGGGACAAACAGTTAATCCAATTTTAAAATAAGAAGGGAATGAAAAGTATTTTAACACTTGCACTCATCTTATTTGCAACTCTATTAAACGCTCAAGAATCCATTCCTATTAGTTTGGAAAATGTATTGAAATTGGGTGGAGCCAATAACCTAACTATTAAAGAGTTTCAAGAGCGACAGAATTTAGCTGCTGCTCATGCAGCAAAAGCCAAAGAATGGTGGTTGCCTGAATTTTATGCTGGTGCGCAGACGCATCAATATTGGGGTGCTGCCATGAATGGAAATGGAAACTTCTTTTTAGATGTCAATCGAAATAACCTTTGGTTGGGTTTGGGCTTAAAAGCCAATTGGAATTTCGCAGAAGGTATTTATGCAGCAAAGGCAGCAAAATTTCGAAATAGAGCAAGTGTCCATCGTACTGAAGCAGAGAAAAATAAAACCTTGTTAAAAAGCATTACTATTTATTATGAGTTAATGAGTGCACAGCTCAATTTTATAGCCTATAGCAATTTGGTAAAACAAGCCGATACCATTGCACAGCAAATCCAAATTCAAGTAGAAGCTGGTAAACGATATGAATCTGAAATGCTTTTGGCCAAAAGCAATAGAAATCATCTAAAGTTAGAAATGCTCAATGCTCAAAAAATGTATCGTCAAGCTTCTGCTGAATTATTGAAACAATTAAACCTTGCACAAAGTATTAAATTAGTGAGTGTAGACTCATCCTTAATGCCATTAGATTATACCCTAGAACTAACAAGTATTTCAGAAGAATTGTATAAAAATAGAGGAGAAATAAAAGCAAAGGAACTGGAAATAAAAAGCCTGCAAATTCAAAAGAAAAACTTTACTACAGGCTTATTGATTCCACAATTAAGCATTGGAGCTAATACTTCTTATTTTGGAAAGCTCAATGACAATGTAGATCCCATGGATCCTATTCGATATACTAGCCCTGATCAACTGTACCCCACAAGCACAATTAATGCTTCACTATTATGGCAAATACCTTTGGGTGCTTTTATCTACAAAGGCGATTCTAAAAAATATTCTAGTTTAATTCGTTTAAAAAAAATTGAAACTGAACAATTGAAAGCCTTCATCAATGAAGAAATTACCAGAGCAAGTATTCAAGTAAAAACTGGAAAACAACAAATTGAAATTGCGAAAGAAGCATTAAAGTTATCATCTGAAGCATTAAAACAAAGTATTGAACGACAACAATTTGGTACTGCCAAGCCTTTTGAAGTTTTTCAAACACAGCAGTTTTACATTCAATCACAAATCGATTATTTGAAAGTGGTAAGTGAGTTCAATACGGCTCAATTTACCTTGAAAGTTGCTAAAGGAGAGACGCTTTAAAATAATCAGGGAATATAAATCCAGTATCGGAAACTACCCAAATTGGTATTACAACAGAACTTGACCATAAGCTGATCTAAATCATAAAATTTTACATTTTAAGCACATAGTTTTGTTAAAAATTTTAACATGTCAGCAACAAACTTTAAAGCCGTAAAGTTCATTCCTTCTAGTGGAAAAGAATTTGGTGTAGCAGTGCGAAAAAGAGTCAACCATTATTTTAAATCCAACAATATCTCTCGCACTGGAGATTACAGAATATGGATAAAAGTTATTGTGTTCCCCATTTTATACCTTGCCCCTTTCGGATTAATCATGACCAACTGGTTCTCAACTAATTTGGTATTGTATTACGGTCTATGGTCTATAATGGGAATTGGCCTTGCGGCTTGTGGTTTTAGTATCATGCATGATGCATGTCATGGATCACTTTCAAAAAATAAGTCTATTAATAATTTTATTGGGAGTTCTATCTTGAACCTAGCTTGTGGCTCTTCTCTTAATTGGAAAATACAACACAATGTATTGCACCATTCATACACAAACATTGATGGTTATGATGAAGATATTGAATCTTCAGGAATTATGCGATTTTCACCACATCAGTCTAAGAAGGCATTCTACAAATTTCAGGTCTTTTACGCTTGGTTTTTTTATGGTTTAATGACTTTCTTTTGGGCTACATTTAAGGATTTCTTGCAGCTGAGTAGATATAACAAAAAAGGTCTAGTGCAAGCTCAAGGTAAGGTTTATAAAAAAGAATTAATTGTATTGATTATTAGAAAGGTCTTATACTATGCTCTATTCTTAGCACTTCCAATTCTATTTCTTGAGCTCGCATGGACACATGTTCTTTTAGGTTGGTTTTGTATGCATTTCATTGCAGGTCTAACTTTAGCATGTGTTTTTCAACCGGCACATGCTGTTCCTTCTTCAGAATTTCCATTACCAGATGAGAATAATAAAGTTGAAGGCGATTTTGCTATGCATCAATTACTAACCACTTCAAATTTTGCCCCAAATAATCAAATTTTATCCTGGTTTGTGGGTGGTTTAAACTTCCAAATTGAACATCATCTTTTCCCGAACATTAGTCATGTACACTATAAACAATTATCCAAGATTGTAAAGAAAACAGCCCTAGAATTTAATCTACCTTATTATTCTCAACCTAGCTTTAGAGCTGCCATAATAAACCATGCTAAAATGCTTTACAAATTTGGTAGATAAATATACCTGTCAAACTTTAAAAACATTTCCCAAAATTCAAAATAGAGAATGACATCTAATTAAGTTTAAAAGTCTGTATAGATAACATCTGTTAAAATAAATTAGGCAATTGTTCTTTTAATCTTATCACTTAAATCTTTCCCTTCTGCTTGTAATTAAAACCACTTATCTCTTTGTAAAAAGTTTTAACTACACACATCTTTTATGCAGTCAAAACTGCTAAATAGAATTTATCAGCAGCAAGTTAATTTCGAATAACATGACACATATCATATTTCTACGTTCCTTTTTATTGTTCTTTTATATGGCATTTAAATAATACCTAAGTTCCATACATCATGCAAAACAGAAAACGAATTATAGTACCATCATGTATAAATTGCATAGAGCGTAAAGATAGTCAGCTGTTTTGCGCCCTCTCTTCTAATGAACTAAATGCTCTCTCAGAAGGTAAAGTAGATAACTTTTATAAAAAAGGACAGGTAATTTTTTATGAAGGAAACAGAGGACATGGCTTGTATTGTATTCATAAAGGAAAAGTAAAAGTTCATAAACTTGGCGACGAAGCAAAAGAACAGATTGTTCGTTTTGCAAGAGAAGGAGACGTTTTAGGTTACCGCTCTCTCTTGAGCAGTGAACCTTATAATGCAACTGCCACAGCAATTGAGGATTGTATAATTTGTTATTTACCCAAAAGCAAATTCATGAATGTTTTAGACAGCAATAATGACTTAGCTTTTAAAACCATTCAGCTGCTTACAAAAGACTTAAGGGAATCTGAAAGAAAAATAATAAGCATTACCCAAAAACCGGTAATAGAAAGAATTAGCGAAGCTATTCTAGTTCTAAAAGAGAAATTTGGATTGAAAGAAGATGAAAAAACGGTAGATGTCATTCTCACTAGAAGAGAGATTGGAAACCTTGCTGGAGTTACAACAGAAACGACGATTAGAACCCTCTCTGAACTAAATAAAGATGGCATAATTAATCTCAATGGAAAACAAATAGAAATTTCCAACATGGCCCAGCTTATTCAACTCGCCAACATTCTAGATTAATCTCTTTACAATCATATGAAACTATGATTCATCTCATAATCTGTCTTATACTCCACTCCTATATTTGTCAACAAAGGCAATTATTCTCTACAAACAGTGAAGAAAGAAAAAATGGAAACCGTATCAATATTCGAAAAACTTACTCCTGAAGGAAAAGCAAAAACATGTTGCTTTAAGGCCGGAGAAACAATCTATAATGAAGGAGAAGAAATTAAAGGCGTTTATTTACTGAAAGACGGTTGTGTTAGAATTTCTAAAAAAAATAAAATGGGAAAATCAACCTTCCTATGGTCTGCTAAGCCAGGAGAACCACTTGGTTTTATATCCATTTTTCAAGGTAGTGATTATTATACCTCTTCGGTTATTACTGGAGAACAAATCTCAGAACTACTTCTCTATTCAAAGAAAGAGTTCGTTCAACTTCTTTCTCAGCATCTTGAATTAAAACTTATGTTATTCAGAATGTTATGTAAACGAATTCATTTTATGGAAATACGATCAAAAAAAATGTTATCTCAAAGTACAGATGAACGGATAGTTGAAACATTATTATTTCTTGCTTCAAACAAAAAGGAGAATAATAAATGCCTTCGTATTGATTATTCAATAAAAGAGTTGAACGAAATTATTGGGGGCTCCCAAGACTATTTGCAAAAAAAGATAAAAAACATGAAAGATAAAAAACTTATCGACTATGGAATCAACTGGTTAGTTATAAACGATATTGAGAAACTAAGATTAATAAGTAAACAATAATGAATAGAAATATTATCAGAATCACAAAAGAAATAAATTTCGAAATGGCTCATGCCCTATATGGGTACGAAGGTCCATGTAAAAATATTCACGGACATTCCTATCATCTTTCTGTATGCATTAGAGGAGAAGTAAAACACAATCCAGCTGCTTCTGACAACGGAATGGTAATTGATTTCTCTGTGCTAAAAGAAATTATTAAGACCAATATAATTAATCAGTTCGATCATGCTTTACTGTTAAATGCACAATCCCCACATAAAGAACTAGCAAGAGGAATTGAACCTTTTGAGAAAGTAATTCTAACAGATTATCAACCTACTTGCGAAAACATTCTAATAGATATTGTCAAAAAAATAAGACACCTTTTGCCTTCCAATACAACTCTGCACCACTTAACACTACGTGAGACTCCAAACTCCTTTGCAGAATGGTTTTCAGAGGACAATTCTGACTAGGCATTAACTTACACCTTTACCTCTTGAAACCACTGTTGAAGAATTGTTCCTAATTCATTATATACTGAATTACCTTTATCGGCATTGTACCAAATTTGAATCTGTTCTTTAAGTTCATCTGACGAGATTGATTTTTTATTTTTAATACAATTGACTCGCTCTTTTAATACTGCAGGTCTAGGGCCCCACTCACCAACTATAGAGTAATCTTCATCAAAACAAATCAATTTAGGAATAGCTCTAGTCCCATTGGTAAGGAACTGATCCATAATTTCTGGATGTTCATCTCTTAACAAAACGTTAAGTTCTATCCTATCATTCATATCTGATAATTTTGAAATAATCGGTAAGATATTCGCTGAATCGCCACACCAAGGTTCACTTAAAACAACCCAATAATAATTAGAGCGCACACTTTTTATATTTTCAAATAGCTCAGTAGGGATTTTAGTTTGCTTGAGAATTCTTTTAGTTCGCATATGATTCAGTTTTATGAATTCATACAACGAAGAACCTTTTTCCTCATTCTTGTATTTTCCACTTTCTACTATTCTTCCAAGAAGGTCATGATATGCACTCGCTGACATTCCTTTTGCTATGATTTCCTTTGGATTCATTTCATTGTTTTAGAACCAAAATTAATGTCAAGAACTGCTATAAATTATGATCCAAATCATGTATAAATAAAAGCTAAAATTAACAAGAGAGTATATTATTCCAAGGCTATACATAGCATAAACAAGCTGGTACTTTCACTCAAAAGCTGATCTATATCATTTTTTTCGCAACAAACAAACCCGTATTTGCACAAGTATAACAAATGAACTATGCCTAGATACCATACCTTGGGAAAAATCCCACATAAACGCCACACTACCTTTAAAAAAGAAGACGGTACACTCTATCAAGAAGAACTATTTGGCACAGCTGGATTTGCGGGCATGTCATCCTTACTTTACCATATTTACCCTCCTACTTGTGTTAAGGAATTTGGAGAACCAGTTAATGTGCGTCCAAAAGTTATTGTAGAAGACAATATGAAAGCATTAAGCTTTCAAGGTTTTAACATTAAAGCAGAAGCAGACTACATTAAGAGTAGAAAGACATTGTTTGTAAACAATGACATGCACATTGGTTTAGCTGCACCACAAGCATTTTCGAAAGATTATTTCTTTAAAAATGCCGATGCCGATGAAATGATTTTTATACATAAAGGTTCTGGAAAATTGAGGACAAACTATGGTTCCCTTGATTTTAAATATGGTGATTATTTAATTGTTCCTCGAGGTACCATTTATCATATAGATTTTGACACTGAAGATAATCGACTGTTAATTGTAGAGAGCTTTAGCCCTATTTTAACACCAAAAAATTACCGAAATCACTTTGGACAATTATTGGAGCACTCTCCTTTCTGTGAAAGAGATTTTCGACTTCCAAAAGACTTAGAAACTCATGATAAAAAAGGAGAGTTTAAAATTTACATTAAGAAAAAGGGAATTTTATACTCCTACATCTATGAGAACCATCCATTTGATGTCGTAGGTTGGGATGGGTTTAACTATCCTTATGCCATTTCCATTTTTGATTTTGAGCCACTAACTGGCAGAATTCACATGCCTCCTCCTATTCATCAACAATTTGAAGGAAACAATTTTGTCATCTGTTCTTTTGTTCCTCGTTTATACGATTACCACCCTGAGGCGATACCTGCTCCTTATCATCATAGTAATGTAGATGCCGACGAATTACTTTATTATGTAGACGGTGATTTTATGAGCAGAAACAACATTGAAAAAGGACAAATCACACTTCATCCAGGAGGTGTTCCTCATGGGCCACACCCGGGTGCAATTGAACGAAGTGTTGGACAAAAAGAAACCAAAGAGTTAGCTGTAATGATTGATCCCTTTAACCCCGTATCTATTACCGAAGAAGCAATCAAAATTGAAGTAAATGAATATTATAAATCTTGGATAACAAAGTAAAAGCATGGCAACAGATTTAAAAGAGCTTAGTAATTTTTCCTACAGCTTAGAGAAAATATTTCCTGAAGCCGAAGACTTTCTGCCCATATTAGGAACTGACTATGTAGAATATTATGTAGGTAATGCCAAACAAGCGGCTCATTTTTACAAAACGGCATTGGGCTTTCAATCTCTTGCCTATGCAGGCCTGGAAACTGGAGTAAAAGACCGAACTTCTTATGTAGTAGTCCAAGATAAAATTCGTTTAATGTTTACGACCCCTATGCCTAAAGGTGAAAATAAAAAGATAACAGAGCATCTGGATAAACATGGTGACGGAGTTAAAGTAATTGCTCTATGGGTAGAAGATGCTACAAAAGCATGGGACGAAACAACCAAAAGAGGAGCCCAATCTTATTTTGAACCACGAACTGAGAGCAACAGTAGTTCGTTCAGCAATTCACACTTATGGCGATACTATCCACATATTTGTTGAACGCAAAGATTTCAGGGGAGTTTTTCTACCTGATTTTGAAAAACGGGAACCTCATTACAATCCTAGCAGTTGTGGTTTAAAATACATCGACCATATGGTAGGCAATGTAGGCTGGGGAGAAATGAACCAATGGGCTGAATTCTACAATAAGGTAATGGGCTTTGCGAATCTTATCACTTTTGATGACAAAGATATCTCTACTCAATACACTGCCTTAATGAGCAAGGTAATGACCAATGGAAATGGTCGCATCAAATTCCCCATCAACGAACCGGCAAAAGGACTTAAAAAATCTCAAATAGAAGAATATCTAGATTTTTATGGTGGTGCAGGTTGTCAACACATTGCAGTAGCCACAGATGATATCGTTTTCACAGTAAGTGAAATGAAAAAAAGAGGTGTTGATTTTTTATATGTTCCGGGATCTTATTACGATACCGTAGGCAATCGTGTAGGCGAAATAGCGGAAGATTTAGCTGTTTTAAAAGAACATAGAATTATGGTAGATAGAGACGATGAAGGATACCTTTTACAAATTTTCACCAAGCCCTTAACAGACCGTCCTACCCTATTCTTTGAAATTATACAACGAAAAGGAGCCCAATCTTTTGGCAAAGGAAATTTTCAAGCTCTATTTGAATCCATTGAAGCCGAGCAAGAAAAAAGAGGAACCTTATAAATACATCTAATAAATTATAAAAAATGAAAAAAAGAGAAGCCGTAAGCAACATCATGAAAAAAAATTTATTCACGCTAGATTTTCATACCGGAACATTAACAGAAGCGAAATCTATAATGGAGGACAAGCACATTCGTCACCTTCCTGTTGTTAAAGGTGAAAAGTTAGCTGGAATTATTAGTCTAACAGACATACATCGAATTAGTTTCGGTGGCAATTATGGTCAGGCTGAACAAGTGGATTCATCAATATTTCATTCCTTAACAGTAGAACAAGTAATGAAAAGCGATCCAAGAACCGTTCAAGCACATACCACTATAAAAGAAGTTGCTGAACAATTAGCCGTAGAAGAATTTCATGCTTTACCTGTAGTAGATGACAATAAAAAATTAGAGGGAATAGTGACTACAACTGACTTGGTAAATTATTTACTTGAACAATATTAATCATGTACATTCAACAACTTTACACCAAATGCTTAGCTGAAGCTGCTTACTATGTTGAATCCAATGGAGAAGTTGCTATCATTGACCCGTTAAGAGAAACTGCTCCTTACGAAGACTTAGCCAAAGAAAGGGGATCAAAAATCAAATACATTTTTGAAACTCATTTTCATGCTGATTTTGTCTCGGGCCATATTGATTTAGCACAGAAAACAGCTGCAAAAATTGTTTATGGGCCCACAGCAAATGCAGGTTATGACATTATTGTAGCAGAAGATGAGCAATTTTTTAAATTGGGAAATATCCAAATCAAAGTATTGCATACTCCAGGACACACTATGGAGTCATCCTGTTTTCTAATCATTGATGAGAACGGAAAAGAACAGGCCGTATTTACAGGAGATACCTTATTGATTGGCGACGTTGGTCGACCCGACTTAGCCATCAAATCTGATATAAGCAGAGAGGATCTTGCTCGATACTTATACCGCTCTCTCAACGAGAAACTAATCCCATTAAACGATCATGTAATTGTTTATCCGGGACATGGTCCCGGTTCGCAATGTGGGAAAAGTATGGGACAAGAAACCCAATCAACTATTGGTAAGCAAAAACAATTTAATTATGCCTTAAATACAAAGTCAGAAAATGATTTTGTG
>JAESST010000056.1 GCA_016763995.1 Flavobacteriales bacterium
CAAGCGCGATCCCGATCTCGCCCTTGCCCTGCTGCAACAGGTTCAGGTTTTCGACGCTGGCCTTGGTGGACTGGACCTGAACCTTCGCATCGGGGATCCCGTCCGTGTAGATCTTGGACAGTGCGCCACCCACCGGATAATAGACGCCCGAGGTTCCGCCGGTCAGAATATTGATGAATTGCTGTGCCCCTGCCGCGAACGGCACGGCGCCAAGCGACACCACGGCTGCGGCGGCCACCAACTTGCTGCGAAGCGTCATTTTTTCCTCCCTGATTGCTTATGAGGCAGCAGGTTAGGAGGCTTTCCGACACAGGTCAAAGCAGAAAGCGCCGGCTTCGCGGGTTACCCTGCGGGCAATGCAAACGGCCGGGCAGGGTGCCCGGCCGCGCGTTGCGTCAAGTTGTCAAAGCCCCAGAAAATCAGGCGTTGGCTTCGCGGATCTTCTCGGCTGCCGCCTTGTCATAGGCGACCTTCTTCTGATCGAACAGCTGGTCCAGCTCTCCGGACAAGGTCATTTCGGTGATGATGTCGCAACCTCCGACGAATTCACCGGCGATATACAGCTGCGGGATCGTCGGCCAGTCGGAGTAATCCTTGATACCCTGCCGGATTTCCTCGTCAGACAGCACGTTCACGTCGCGGTAATCGACGCCCATATAGTTCAGAACGCCGGCGACGCGGCTGGAAAACCCGCATTGCGGCATTTCCTTCGTGCCCTTCATGAACAGCACGACATCTGCGGCATCCACCATATCCTGGATCCGGGTCTTCACATCGCTCATCTGGTCGGTCCTTTCGGTCGGAAACCCGCCCACGGGCGGGTCGATGTCATCTTGTTGCAGGTTGGGCGTCCGATCAGTCAGGCGCCTTCGTCGTCAGGGCCAGGGCGTGAAGTTCGCCTGCCGGGCCATCCATCTTGCCTTGCAAGGCGGCATAGACGGCCCGCTGCTGCTGCACCCGGTTCTTGCCGCGAAAACTTTCGTCGATGACCTCGGCCGCGTAGTGGTTCCCATCGCCGGCCAGATCGGTGATCGTGATCGCGGCGTCGGGGAACGCCCGACGGATCAGCATTTCAATGTCATGAGCTTCCATCGCCATGGCATAGTCCTTCCTGGTTCCTCGCCAGATGTAGGGGATGCAGGAAAGCGCCGCAAGGTCGCGGAAGAATGGCCGCCGCAAGGATGCGCAGTCGCAGCGGCCCGAAACCTGCCTATTCCGCGGTCGCGGCGCCGACCGTGCCACCGACGACGGCGCCAGCAGGGCCCCCGACAACGGCGCCACCCAAGCCGCCAGTCGCGGCGCGTTCGGTGGCATTGTTTCCACAGGCAGCAATCACAAACAGCATGCCGCCAACAAGCATCGAGGTCAGAGTACGCATGAGACGTTCCTTTTTTGTCGATCTTAATGAAAGCTCTCTTGGAAGATGACGCCTGAAGCGGCCTGAGGGTTCCGAGCGTGGATGAGCGGGCCTGCGTGGCGGACAGGTGTTGACGAGGAGAAGTATGGGATCGACGCGACAAAACTGACCGAGAGAAGCAGAGGATTGAGGTCATCTTAAATCTGGATAATCAGTATTATGGAACATTAATGCGATATGCCAGCATTACATCCTTATGTTAGCATGTGTTCTACTGGAGGACTCCGATGAAAAACCTGACCCGCCGCCATCTTCTTCACTGTGCTGCCGCACTCGGATTTGTTGGTTCCCGTGCCTGGGCAATCACCGAGGCGGAGTTCGATGGCTTCTCGATCCAAACGCTTTCGGACGGCAAACTCGTATTGCCCATGGATTTCCTGATCCCAGAGAGCGTCAGTCGCGACCAGGTCGACGACATTCTGACAAACGCCGGGCTTGACGGCGACAGCTACGATTCCCCGCTGAACCTGACGCTGATGCGGCGCGACGAAGATCTGATCTTGTTCGATGCAGGTTCGGGGCCTGATTTCATGCCAAGCGCAGGCAAGCTTCCCGAAGCGCTGGATGCTGTCGGAATCTCAGCCGATCAGATCACGCATGTTGTCTTCACCCACGCGCATCCCGACCATATCTGGGGCGTTCTGGATGATTTCGATGAGCCGCTGTTTAGCAACGCGCGCCACCTGATAAATCGTGTCGAACGTGACTACTGGATGGATCCCGCGACAATGGAAAATATCGATCCGTCCCGGCAAAGCTTCGTTGCGGGTGCGCGGCGGCGGATCGAGACACTTGGTGACCGGCTTGAAACATTCGAGGACGGTGACGAGGTCGCAAGCGGTATCAAGGCCATCCTGACCCCGGGACATACGCCGGGCCATACAAGTTTCGACCTTGCCGGCAAGGCATTCGTCGCTGGTGACGTGGTCACGACGCCGCATCTGGGCTTTCAGCGACCGGGCATGCCGTCGGGCAGCGATCAGAACCCTGAAAAAGGTGCGGAAACCCGTCAGAAAGTCTTGAATCAGCTTGCAGAATCAGGATCAATGATCATCGGGTATCACCTTCCCGACGGTGGAATCGGCAAGGTAGTCCGCGATGGAGATGCCTTCGTGTTCCGGGCCGACCAAGATTAACCCTGCGACCATTTACAGACTTGTCCCGGCTTCCACGCTTCCCCAAGATCGCCCCGAACAGCATGAAGGAGGATCACATGGCAGTTTCACCACCCGTGTGCGATTTCGGCGCGCCTTGGCATGATTTCACCCTGCCCGGCACGGATGGACGCAGCTACAGCCTGGACGATGTAACCGGTCCGAACGGCACCTTGATCATGTTCATCTGCAACCATTGCCCCTATGTCCAGTCGATCATTGACCGGATCGTTCGCGACGCGAAAGAAATGCAGGCCGCCGGCATCGGTGTCGTCGCCATCTCGGCGAATGATGTCGCAGATTACCCTCAGGACGGACCCGAGCACATGAAGACCGAAGCCAATCGTCACGGCTTTACCTTCCCGTATCTCTATGACGAAACGCAGGCTGTTGCACAGGCCTATGGTGCGGAATGCACCCCGGATTTCTTTGGCTACAACGCCGCCGGTCAGCTGCAGTATCGCGGCCGGTTCGATTCGTCAGCCAGAACTGCCGGCCCTCAGGATGCGCGCCGCGAACTGCTGGAGGCAATGCTTGAAATTTCCGAGACCGGAAAAGGTCCGAAAAATCAGATGCCTTCGATGGGTTGTTCAATCAAGTGGAAAGCTGCATGAATGTCTGCATGGCGCCCTGCCCGGTCGTTTTCGATCTTGACGGCACGCTGATCGACAGCGCGCCCGATATCCATGCCTGCGTGAACGCGGTGCTTCGTGAGAACCAGATTGCCCCTCTCAGCCTCGACCGTGTGCGCAGTTTCATCGGCGGCGGTGTGGACGTGCTGTGGACCAAGGTCGTCGCGGCGACCGGGGTCGATCCGTCGCACCAGCGCGATCTGGTCGCGTCGTTCATGACCCGATATCACACGGCGACTTCGCTGACGCGAATGTTTCCCGGGGTGCCAGAGGCGTTGGGGCAACTGGCGGATCGCGGGCATTCGCTGGGGATCTGCACGAACAAGCCGCTTGGACCAACACGGGCGATACTGGAGCATTTCGGCATCGACAGAATGTTCGCAGCCATCATCGGCGGCGATTCCATGCCCGAGAAAAAGCCCGATCCCGCGCCGTTGCGTGCCGCCCTTGCGGCGCTTGGCGCAGACCCGGAAAACCCGAAGGCGATCTATGTGGGTGACAGCGAATTCGATGCGGCTTGTGCTGCCGCGGTGCCGGTCCCGTTCCTGATCTATGATCGAGGTTACCGGCAAACTCCGTTGGAAAAGCTGATATTTCGCGAATCTTTCGGTGATTTCGCGAGACTTCCCGGCCTGATCGAAACCGAAGCGTTGCGATAAAACCCCAGTGTCGTGATCGGTGCGTGGCTGACTGAATCCTGGGCAATCTTGCGGCTTTTTTCGCAGCACGCTGGTCGCAAACTTGACATCACGCTCGCAATGACGGCACTGCGGCAGTCGCATTCGACAATGAAAGGGTCGTCATGGATCTGCGTCAGCTCAGCCCCAATCTTGCCGTATCCGCGCAGATCAGGCCCGAGGATGTGGCCGATCTGGCCGCGGCAGGCTTCAAGGTTCTGATCAACAACCGCCCCGATCAAGAAGTCGGTGCCGATTGCGATCACGAGGTGATGGCGAAGGCGGCAGAGGCGGCCGGGATGCAGTATCACTATCTGCCGTTCCATCCCGGTCAGATCACGCCTGAACTGATTACCGATTTCAGCGCCGCGTCCGCCGGACATGCGCCGGTCATTGCCTATTGCCGTTCTGGACACCGCTGCACGGTTCTTTGGGCACTCAGCCAGGCCGGCCGGCGGCCCGAAGCGGAAATCCTGGAGACCGCCACGGACGCAGGCTACGATCTGTCTCCAGTCCGGCCCCTGTTGGCGTCGCTGGCCAATCGAAAGCTGTGATCGGCGCGTCGGGCGTCAGGCCGGCACGTCCAGCGCACGTTTGACATTCGCGGTCCAGCCAAGCAGCCGCAGGTCGTCGGCCATAATCGCCGGCCGCTTCATGACACTGGGCTTCTCGCCCATCATGGCGACCGGTTCGGCCAGACGTTCCTGTTCGGACATGCCGCGCCAAGTCAGGCTGGCCCGGTTGATGATCTTGTCGCCGAACTCGGCCGCCAGCCTTGTCCGTTCGTTCTGGGACAATGGCTCTTTCTGGACATCGCGAAATTCGACCGACCAGCCGTGGTCCTGCAAGGCGGCCTGGGCCTTCTGGCAGGTCGAACAATGGGCCAGCCCGTACATCGTCAGTTTCCTGGACAAATCCGCATCTCCATATGGTTCAGATGAACGGCACGAAGGGCACGCCGCATGCCGACAGGGTCAGCACAGCCAGAAGCCCGAGATATCGTCGCATCGCCGCTTTCCCTTGCAAGTCCCCTGCCCGCGTTATCGCGTTCGCAAACGCGACCCGCAAGTCACAAATGCCCGCGTTCGCCGGGCTGCTGAAGGCGCCGTCGCACCTGCCGCATGGCCCACCAGACCAGCAGCACCGCAACGGGCGTGATCCCGGCGATCAGGTAGGACTTGTCCAGACCGACGGCATGGGCCAGCGGCGACAAGGCATAGGACAGCAGCCCGACCGCGTAATAGCTGATCGCGACGACCGACAAACCTTCGACGGTATGCTGCAGTCGCAGTTGCAGATCGGCCCTGCGGTCCATTCGTTCCAGCAGATCCTGGTTCTGCGCGGATCGTTCGACATCGACCCTGGTGCGCAGCAACTCGCCCGCGCGGGCGGCGCGTTCGACCATTGTCTTCAGGCGCGTCTCGTTCGATTTGACCGTCCGCATCGCAGGTTGATACCGGCGGCGCATGAATTCGGTCAGCATCTGCCGCCCCATGAAGCGCGTCTCGCGCAGCGCACTGATCCGATCCATCACGATGGCCTCATAGGCCGCGGTGGCCCCGAACCTGAAGGAATGCTGGACCGCCTGCGCCTCCAACTCGGCCGAGACCGACAACAGTTCCTGCAGCAGCGCATCTGCGGGCCTGTCCTCGGTCATGCCATCGACGATCGCGGACAGGCGCGGCTCCAACTCGTTCAGGCGGCGCGACAGGCTGCGCGCGCGCCCAAGCCCCAGCATCGACATGGCGCGATAGGTTTCCAGTTCGACGACCCGATGGACAATCCGCCCGATCCTGCCGGAACCGGTGTCCGGCCTGACGAACAGCGCAAAGCGCATCCAGCCATCCGCATCGATGCGGAAATCGCCGGCGATCATCGCGGTCTCTTCCAGCACCCAGACGGCGGTCAGGCTGTCGCGCGCGAACCAGTCACCAATCCTGTCCAGCGCTTCTTGCGGATCCTCGGGCAGCAGGTCGATCTGGACCAGCACCGCCGCCACCCGCTTGCCCGGTGCCGCCTGTTGCCATTCCTCGGGAAAAATCGCGGCCGCCGAAGGATCGAAGGCGCGCCCGGGAAGCCCAGGGGTGGTGGCCATGTAGGTCACGAACTCGGTATGGCTTTCCCATTTCAGTTCGTGCCGTCCCAACTGGCCCTGATAGTGGCTTTCGTCGGGGTCGGGCCGCGGCGCGCCGTGACGGCCGGTCAGTTGTTCCAGATGGGCCACATCGCGGCCGCGATCACGGTTGACGGCGTCGCGGGGTTCCTTGAAGGCGACGAAGGCGCAGGTTGACGGCGCCCCCAGACGGGGCGAGGGCCGGGCATGAAGTTCATTCACCAGCGCATAGCGCAAGGGATGTTCGGTTGCCGGGCCCACGCCTGTCTCCTTTATCTTCTGCCGCACAGCACGATGTACAGCACCCCGCCCAGAACCGCGCCGATCAGCCAGCCAAAGCCCGACAGGGCCTGCAGTGCCGGAAGCCAGACAGTCCCGATCGAGAACAGGGCCGCAAGCCCGACCGCTGCGATCGCGCGCATGTTCCAGCCGCCATCATAGTAATACCGGCCCGCCGGGTCTTCGGTGAAAAGCTGATCTATGACTAGGTGTCGCTTCTGAACCACATAGTAGTCCGCGATCAGGATCCCGTAGAGCGGCGCCAGGATTGCCCCCAGCGTGTCCACGAACCCCGCGATCCCGATGGTCGAGATCAGAGACACCCACAATGCGCCGATCACGAAGGCGATGGCAGCCGTGATGATGCCGCCGGTCCGGGCGCTGATGGTCGAGGGCGACATGTTCGCGATGTCATAGGCCGCCGGGATGAAGTAGGCGACCAGGTTGATCCCGACGGTCGCGGCGAAGAATGTCACCGCCGCAATCAGCGTCAGCGCAAGGCTGTCCACCCGTTCGACGATCGCTGTGGGATCGGTCAGCCGCTCACCGAACAGCACGACCGCGCCTGCGGTGATGAACAACGCGATGAAGCTGAAGAACGCCATCGACACCGGCAGCCCCCAGAAATTGCCGGCCCGCATCTGCCCTTCGGTCTTCACGAAGCGCGAGAAATCGCCGAAGTTGATGACCACCGCGGCGAAATAGGCGACCATCGTGCCGACAACCGCGACAAATCCCGAAATGACCTGACCTTCGGTGTCGTCGCCTTGGAAGATCACCCCGATCTCCGAGAATATGCCGTTGCCGGCCTTCCACCAGATCATCAGTGCCAGCGAGATCATCACTACATAAACGAAGGGACCGGCCCAGTTCAGGAACTTTCCGACCCATTCGATGCCCATCAGGATCAGCCCGATCTGGAAGCCCGCGACGATGACATAGGCGATCCAGTCGATACCGGTCAGGCCCAGAAAGCCCCCTGCCCCATGTTCGATCCCGAACAGCGCGTGGATTGCCAGCGCAACGGCGGTCGAGGCGAAATAGGTCTGCACGCCATACCAGAAGATCGCGACGATCCCGCGCACAAGTGCGGGAAACCGCGCGCCCTTCACCCCCATCGCCGAACGCGCCATGACCGCATATGGAATGCCGTAACGGACAGACGGGCGCCCCGACAGGTTCACCAGCCACATCACCAGAAGCCCGGCCACCACGATTGCGGCGAAGGTCAGCCAGCCATTCAGCCCGTATGATAGGAACAGCGACGCGGCCAGCGTATAGCCGAACAGGCTTTGGATATCGTTGTTCCAGACATTGAAGATCTCGAAACTGCCCCAGTTTCGCCGCTCGTGCGGGACTGGCGCAAGATCCTCGTTATACAGCGACGGATCGCCGTCGCTGATATGAACATAATCTGCGTGATTCATTTTTCCGCCCCTGCTGAATTGTTAACAATTTCATCTCAGCGCGGGGAAAGGCAGCGACGCAAGCCTGTTGGCAAAGTGAGGGCTGCGGAATTCGTTGATACAGTATTTACGATTTCTTGCTAGTCGCATTGCCCGGATGGCGGGCAAGCCATGCACGAATCGATCTGGAACAGGAAAGGGGCACCCGCAGGCGCCCCTTTCTTTGCTCAATCCAGCAGTGGCAGCAGCTTGTTCACGCTGTCCTTGGCATCGCCGTAGAACATCCGGGTGTTCTCCTTGAAGAACAGCGGGTTCTCGATGCCCGAATAGCCGGTGCCCTGCCCGCGCTTGCTGACAAAGACCTGCTTGGCCTTCCAGACTTCCAGCACCGGCATGCCGGCGATCGGGCTGTTGGGGTCGTCCTGCGCGGCCGGGTTCACGATGTCGTTCGATCCGATGATGATGACCACATCGGTATTCGGGAAGTCATCGTTGATCTCGTCCATTTCCAGAACGATGTCATACGGCACCTTCGCCTCGGCCAGCAGCACGTTCATGTGGCCCGGCAGACGGCCTGCCACCGGATGAATGGCGAAGCGCACCTCCTTGCCGGCAGCACGCAGCTTGCGGGTCAGTTCGCTGACCGCCGACTGTGCCTGCGCCACGGCCATGCCATAGCCCGGAACGATCACGACGCTGTCGGCATCGTTCAGCGCCGACGCCACGCCGTCCGCGTCGATGGCGATCTGTTCCTGGCGGGAAAGTGAAAATAGGGCTTTTTCGACCTTTTTTCGGACTTTTTCGACTTTTTCAGCAATTTCACAAAAACACCAAAAAATACCGAGTATTTTCGACCCCAAAATTTCATATTTTTATGAA
>JAESST010000057.1 GCA_016763995.1 Flavobacteriales bacterium
GCTGATGGCCAAAAATACCTTTGCCCTGGAACAGATAATATCCTATTCACCGACACCAGTATAAGCACCGACACTACTTTAGAATATCAATGGGATTTTGGCAATGGTGTTACATCTATCTTTAAAGATCCAGGAACATTTTACCGAAATAACGGAACTTATACCATCACTCAAATTGTTCAAGTTCCTGCTCCTTTTGGATGCACTGATACTGTCACTCGAGAGGTTACAGTAAAAGGACCCCGTGGGAATTTTATGACTGATTTGATGGGTGATACGATCTGTCGATCTGAGTTTGTCACTTTTACATTAATCGACACCGCAGATCTAGAAACTTTTTTCTGGAGCTTTGGAGATGGAGATTCGCTTAAAGGAATTAGTCCAATCAGTCATCAGTATAACTTTGTACCAACTTCTGGTCAAACAGTAGCGAAACTTATTATGTCAAATATAGATGGATCTTGCGAAATAACTAGAGACACTATTATTGATATTTATGAAGTTAAAGCTGACTTCCTACGTAATGACGGAATAGATACGGCATTGTGTTTCACGCCATACCCCCTAGCAAACCTTTCTAAAGATGCTGATAGCTGGAGTTGGGACTTTGGTAACGGAACTAGTTCTACCAACGAGGTCCCTGGCATTATCAATTATGCTTCACCAGGAACTTATCAAGTTCAATTGAGTATTAAAAATATTAGCTTAGGCTGTACAGATACAATTGTAAAAGAAGTTATTTTACACCCAATCCCCGATATTTCTATTCTTGGCGATACACTTTGCGAAGGAGATGTAGCATCCATAAACATTCTAAATTCAAATGCTTTTTGGAATTATAGCTGGGAGACATTTCCCGTTGTAGCTATTTCAAGTAATACTGACCCAAATATCACATCTCAGCCTTTAATCACAACTGAATTTTATGCTTCAGTTGTCGATACAAACCTTTGTTCTAATAAAGATTCAGCTACCATTTATGTAATTAATCCATTAAACTTAAATGATTTTGATACCATCATTGTAGTTGGAGATTCCATTGACTTACCAGTGTATGTAAACGCAGGTTTATATGACTTTACTTGGACTGGAACAGAAGGCTTAAGCTGCCTAGATTGCTCCCCACCAAGAGTTCAGCCATTCGAAAAAGTAAGTTACAACTTGATTTTAACGGATAAAATTGGTTGCTTTACCTATGACGTAGATTTTGTAATTGACATTTACCCAGAAACATTTGTAAAACTCCCAACAAGCTTTACTCCTAACAACGACCATGTTAATGATCTAATTTATGTACAAGGATGGGGAATAAAAGAACTGGTTGAATATAAAATATTCAACAGGTGGGGAGAAATTGTATTTGAAACATCCAAGCTTGAAGAAGGCTGGGATGGCACTTATAAAGGAGAGGAACAGAACAACGACGTCTACGTTTATAAGGTACGAGTTCTGACCTGGAAAAATGAAGAAAAAGCCCTAGAAGGTTACATTAACTTGATTCGATAAATTTTCTCAAAAAAATCAAAATCTCTTCAAATGATTTTTTCAAATTCATCGTCTAAAGGCTAACAAATACAGCTTATTTATATCATGAATAAATTCCTAATTCTTGGGCTTCTTGCTCTTATTTCTCATTCTCAATTGTTTGCTCAAAGAAAACAAGGCAACAGACAAAGACCTACTGAAAAATCTACTTTAAGCGGTACAGTTGTCAATAAAGAAGGGATACCCATTCCCTTTGCAAATATTGCGGTATATCGACAAAGAGATTCTATACTTATCAGTGGAACCGCTTCTGATGAAGAAGGAGTATTTAGTATAAAATTAAGGCCTTCAAGATACTTTATCACATTCAGCTTCCTCTCATATCAAACAAAAACACACGATAACATTGCGCTTACAGGCTCCTCTCTGGATCTAGGAAACATTTCATTATCGTCTAAAGTAGAACTATTAGAAGAGGTTGAGATTCTAGCAGAGCGGAGTCAAATGGAATTAAAATTCGACAAAAGAGTTTTCAATATTGATAAGGACTTAGCCAATGCAGGTTCTAATGCAGCAGAAATTCTTGACAATATTCCATCCGTTCAAGTAGATGTTGAAGGAAATATTAGTTTAAGAGGTTCAGAAAATGTAAGGGTTTTGATTGATGGAAAACCATCTACAATTACAGGAACAAGTACTGCTGATGTACTGAGGCAATTTCAAGGAAGTATGATTGAAAAAATTGAAGTGATCACCAACCCTTCAGCTCGTTATGATGCCGAAGGCGAAGTAGGCATCATCAATATTGTACTAAAGAAAAACAAAAGAAGCGGTTTAAATGGAGGGATTGAAACTGTGCTAGGACATCCAGACAATTATAGATTATCCTTTAACCTAAATTATAGAACAAAAAAGTATAACCTCTTTACCTCTTATGGAGTTTCTTATCGAAACTCTCCAGGTAGCAGCTCCAATTATCAAGAATTTAATGGCCAAGATACTTCTTTCATTTTTGAAAGCGAAAGTGAAAGAAGACGTAAAAGTATTGGACAAAACATTCGGTTAGGAAGCGACATTTTCCTCAATAACTACAATACTATTACAGTATCTGGCTTATACAGCTTTTCGGATCAAGAAAATATTTCAAATCTTGAATACCGTGATTTAAACTCAAGCAAAGAGCTTTTCCAAAAAGTAGTTCGAAAAGATAAAGAGGATGAAAGCGGAGAAAATATACAGGCCTCTTTCAACTATACAAAAACATTTAAGCAAGAAGACCGAAAATTTACTACTGACTTACAATGGAGTGAAAGTAATGATTTAGAAGAATCAGATATTCAACAGAATAATGGAAGAACATTAGACAAATTATTACAACAAAGCTCTAATATAGAAGCAAACCGAACGATTTTAATTCAATCAGATTACGTTCACCCTTTAAAGAACGATCGGCAAATCGAAGGCGGCTTTAGATCTACATTAAGAACTTTAGAAAATGTATACTCAGTAAAAGAGAGTGAAAATGGATCTCCTTTCGCCATTCTTTCTCTTTTTAACAATGATTTTGAGTATGATGAAAATATTTATGCGGCCTATGTTCAATTCGCCAATGAGATAAACAAATTTTCCTATCAATTGGGGCTAAGAGGCGAGTATTCTGATATCAGCTCAAGCTTAAGGCTAACTAATGAAGTTTTCAAACAAGAATACTTTAATTTATTTCCGTCCTTATTTCTCACCTATAAATTCGACAAAACCAAACAACTTCAACTAAGCTATAGTAGAAGGATTAACAGACCTCGATTTAGGTACCTTCTCCCTTTTCAGACTTTTAGTGACAATAGAAATTTATGGAGAGGCAATCCAAACTTAAAACCTGAATATACCGACTCCTATGAAATAGGTTTCTTAAGGTATTTCGAAAAAGGATCATTCTTTACAAGCTTATATTACAGACACAGAAATCAGGTAATTGATAGGATTGTAACTGCTAACGAAAATGGAGCTACTGTTAGATTTCCTGTAAACCTAGCGGTAGAAAATAATGTAGGACTAGAACTTAACAGTAGTTATAAATTTTCTAAAAAAATAAGCCTTAATGCAAACTTCAACTTTTATAGAGCCATTAGAGAGGGGGAATATGAAGGTCAAAAACTAGACTTTGATGTATTTACATGGAATAGCAGAACAAGTCTTAAAATAAAAGTCTTACCAAAAGTAGATTTCCAAACTTCTTTTAGATATAGAGCAGCTCAAGAAAGCACTCAAGGAAAAACCAAAGCTTTATATAATTTAGATTTGTCTGCAGGGAAAGATGTTTTAAAAGGAAAAGGAACCGTAGTTGCTAGCGTAAGAGATGTATTTAATACGCGTAAGAGAAGATCCATAGTAGATACTGATCAAATTTACAGCGAATCAGAATTCCAATGGAGAGCTCGTCAGTTTCTACTGACTTTTAGTTATCGAATTAATCAGAAAAAGAAACGTGGAGGGAATCGAGGAAAAGAAGAAGGCAGTGGAGATAACTTTTAAACTACTTGGAGTTTTTCTATACTCACCTTTGCTTTTAAGTTTCCAAATGCAACAGTAGCTTCTTTGCCTGCTAAACTCATCACATCCCCTGTTTGACGTGAGTTCTTTAATTTTACCCTAGCACCCACAACAATAGGCATTTCGGTTTCTACTACCCGATTTCGTTGCTTCTTTTTCCCTTTTACTTTTTGCTGTTGTTCAGCTTCTTTTAAGCTCTCCGCTTCTTGTGACTTCCGAAGTGCTGTTTCAATTTTAGATTTTTCTATGGTCACATACTTCTTCAACTCTTTTAAGTACTCCGTCTGCTTTACGTTGGATTTGGAAGGATAATTTTGAATAAACTGACTCATCTTTTTTCCATGATTCAGGTATTTGTTATTCCTCCCAATCAGCTTTTGTTGTGTTTCTAAGCGCTCCTCAAAATGTCTACTCTTTTCTTCAAATTCATGCTTACTCTCTATCATCTCCTGATTTGCATCATAACTTTCTTTCTTCAACTTTTGAAGAATAGATTTATCGCGCTGCAAATCTGAAATCAATTTATCCAACTTAATTTTCTGTCCGTCGACTTTCGCTTTCGCCTTCCTTAGCATTTCCTTAGGAATGCCATTCATTTGCGCTACTTCAAACGTAAAAGAAGAGCCAGGTTGCCCCACGGCCAACTGGAATTCCGGCACCAATGTATTCCTATTAAAAATCATATTTGCATTCACTGCCTCAGGTAGCTCGCTGCTTTTAATTTAATATTTGAGTAATGCGTAGTTATTACTCCAAAGCAACCTTCGTCATATATAGTTTCAAAAAATACCTCAGCTAGGGCTCCTCCTAGTTCAGGGTCAGAACCTGTACCGAATTCATCCAATAGGAACAAGGTTTTGGGAGATGTCTTTCCTAGAAAAAAGTTCATCCGCTGAAGGCGATAACTATAGGTGCTCAACTGGTTCTCAATCGATTGATTATCTCCAATATCAGATAAAACATAATCAAAGAACCCCATTCTACTTTTGGTAGAAAGAGGCACCAAAAGGGCAGATTGAAACATAATCTGTAGCAAACCCATCGTTTTTAACGTAATGGACTTTCCTCCTGCATTCGGCCCTGAGATGACTAATAGACGACTATCGCTTTTTAGCTCAAATGTCTGTGGAATCGTTTTCAACTGAGCTTCTTTATTTTTTAAAAATAAAATTGGATGAAAAGCATCCTTCAAAAAGCTATCCTGATTCTTGAAGTTTATCTGTGGTTTTACTCCTCCAATCTTCTTCGCTAAAACCACTTTCGTATTAATCTCATCAATTGTACACAGTATCGTTTGATAGTTTTCAATCAAGTCAAGATGTTGCCTCAAATAATTAGTTAGCTCTGCAAAAATTCTACGAATCTCTTTCCTTTCATCATCAATTAATTGATCTAGCTCTCGATTCAATGCTTGATTCTCCTTAGGTTCTATATAGGTCAGTGAACCTGTTTTTGAAGAGCCAAGTATGCTCCCTTCTACTTGACGTTTATACGTTGAAACAACGGTTAAAACTCTCCGATTATCAATTACATTCTCGCTAATATCATCAATATAGCCTTTAGACCTTGCGAACTTAATGGCTTTATCGAAATTTCGATTAATCTGTTTTTTTCCACTATGGATACTCTGACGAATTTGATACAATTCTTCAGAAGCATTATCTTTCACTTGTAATCGTTTATCTAAAACTTTCTCTATCGCTTTCTCAATGTCTTTCGTATAATAAGCGTTTTCAAGTATTCCTTTTAATATGAAATAGTCAGTATTGTTTTCTTTAAAGAATTGAAATAATTCGTTAATAAACCTCGAAGCATCTAGCACCTTAACAATACCTTCTAGCTCCAATACTGAAGCGTTGATCTGAAGTAATCGAATTTCTTTATTTAATTCTTCAAACTCCATCCTAGGGAACTGAAGTCCACGGTTTCTAATTAATTGTAATTCATGTGCTAAATTTAACCTGTGTTCTATCTCTTCTTGGTTTCGATATGGCTGCAAATTCAGCAACCTATCTGACACTGTTTGAGTCACAGCGGCATCTGATAAAATTTTTCGAATCAAATCAAACTCTAAATCTATGGCTGTTTTTTCATCGAAAAATCTCATGCGGCAAAAGTAGGCTTCAAAGTCTTCTTATTTTGTTTTGTATCCTTTAAATTGATCTTTAACGCTTCATTTCAAAAATGAACCGCTTGTACTAAAACTGAATACGACCCTTCCTGTTTAATTATATTTAGCCTTGCTTAATCCTTTCATTATGACAAACACTGCATACCCTTCTGATAAAAAGGGTTTAGGAATCGTTGGAATCATTTTTCTTTCCATGCTAGTATTCTCTCCTGTAAACTATTTTTTAGATGGCACTTTAGGTAAAGGCCCTTCTTTTCTGATTTACTATTGCCTATCAATGGGAGTCCCTTTTGCTCTTATTCACTTTCTTAAAAAGAGAAATGAAGGAACTGTGAGGTATCAATTTGTTCCGAAAGATATTATTGTAGTTCTCTTAATCATTATTGCCACCATTGCATTACAATGGGGAGTTTCTGGCCCAATTTCCAGTTCTATTCCAATGCCTGAAAGTTTTAAAGAAATATTCAGGGAAGTAGCTCTTTCTATGAACAATTGGTATGGGCTCATTTCTGTTGCGATTGCAGCACCACTGTTTGAGGAGCTTATTTTTAGAGGGGTTATTTTGGATGGACTCTTAAAGAGAAAATCTGCTTGGACTGCTATTATTCTTAGTAGCGTATTATTTGGTATTGTACACCTTAACCCTTGGCAATTTGTAAGTGCAATGGTGATTGGTATGTTTGCCGGTTGGGTTTACTACCGAACTCGAAGTTTAATCTACAGCATCTTTGTACATTTTGCGAATAACTTTACCGTAAGTATTTTTATGGTTTTTGACGAGGATAATAGCATGATGGATGCAGAATTATCAGACCTATATGGTGGAACTGGAAACATGTACGTCATAATTGCTTTATGCATTATAATAGCTAGTTCTTGTATTTATGTATTGAACAAACGCCTAAAAGACGAACGTTTACCGGATGAAAGAGAGATCAGTTTGAAATCAACTCTGCAAGAATTCTAATTTTACGATTCTTTAGTAAGCTGACAATTGAATACTTTTGGTCCTTAAATCAAACCAAATAAAAAACGTATTCAGAAATATTGCAGCTGTTCTTATAGGGCTAGTAATAGGGTCTATAGTAAATAGCGGTATTATTGATCTTAGTGGAAATTTAGTTGCCTTACCAGAAGACGTTGACCCAAATGATATTGAAAGCATCAAAGCCAACATTCACTTGTATGATCCCATTCATTTCTTATTTCCTTTTTTAGCACATACCCTAGGAACTCTTGCAGGTGCTATTGTTGCCACATTGATAGCTGTCAGTCATAAATTAAAACTTGCTATGTCTATTGGTTTCGTCTTCTTACTTGGAGGAATTGCCATAAATGTTATGCTAGCAGGTCCAATATGGTTTACTATTTTAGATTTAGTTTTAGCTTATCTACCAATGGCCTGGTTAGGAAGAAGCTTACTAAAGAAGTAATAAAAAAAGCCCTA
>JAESST010000058.1 GCA_016763995.1 Flavobacteriales bacterium
TCAAGCACTTCTCCATTTTTTAAGAATAATATTGTTGGCATATTTCGAACTCCAAATTTTAACGATAATTCTGGGTTCTGATCAACATCTACTTTCCCAATAAGCACTTTTCCATTGTATTCTTCAGCCATATCTTGAATGATGAGGCTAATGGTTTTACAGGGTGCGCACCATTGTGCCCAGAAATCAATAACTACCGGTTTAGAACTATTGAGAATAAGTGTTTCGAAATTTTGATCTGTTAATTCTAGTGTCATAATAATCTTTTTTCAAAATTCATCAATAAGTTCTAAATTTGAGACTAGTTACACTTAACTTACCTAGTCTCATTTAAAAGACTATTGTTGATTATTAGGCATTTAAAAATTGAATTATGGAAAAGTATCGAATTCGATCTGCATCTCCAATAGATTATACCATGCGGACTATAGGAGGTAAATGGAAACCAATTATTCTTTATCTCATCTCTATAAAAATCAATCGTTTTGGTTTATTAAAACGAGGAGTATTTGGCATTAGTAAGCAGATGCTAACCAAACAACTTAGAGAACTTGAGGCTGATGCTTTAATCGTTCGAAAAATTTACGCAGAGATACCGCCAAGAGTTGAGTATTTTATCACTGAAAAAGGCTACTCAATTTTTCCAATTATCGATTCAATGCAAGCATGGGGGGCGCTATACATGAAATTTGATGATGAAGGAAATGTCATTTAAAAAACTGAGTTCGATACTTGTTTAGAATTCAGAAAATTGAGCTTGGCTAGTATTTTTAGAAAAATATTATTTTCAACTAAGTTTGTTAAGTCTTTCGAAATTAGTTGCTGCGATGCTTTAATTAGGTGTTGTTGGTAGAGTAAAGAGAATATTATGGATAAAGCATTACAGACAATGATTGACAATATGCCTGAGAAAACAGGAAAACCATTGGACCAGTGGAAAGAAATTTTAAAGGAGAAATCATTTTTAAAACATTCAGAAGGGCTCAAGTATTTAAAAACCGAACACGGTGTAACGCATGGATTCGCCAATACAATTGTGTTACTTTCAAAAGAGCAAGTCAATGCTTCGGAGAGCTTTGTGGAATTACAGTATAAGGGCAAAGAAAATTTATTTCCCATTTACGAAAGCTTGATAGAGTATTTGAAATCTTTAGGCTCTGACGTTAGCATAACTCCAAAGAAAGGCAGTGTGAGCATTATTCGGAAACGACAGTTTGTGTTGATTAAACCTGCCAGTAAAACTAGAATCGACTTAGGATTTAAGTTAAAAGATAAAGCAACAACTGAAAGACTTGAAAGCTCCGGACCTTTTGGATCTATGTGTACGCATAGGGTAAGAATATCGGAAGCTACAGAGATTGACAATGAATTGAAAGATTGGATCAGAGAAGCATATGAAAAGTCAATATAATTGAATACAGGTTCTTGAATCTATTTGGTATTGATTTGTTATAAATTTGGCGTATTGAACAAACGTTTAAAGCAAGTTTCTAAGGGCTTTTTCTTTCACAAGTACAGGCTTTCCTTCGTATTTTTGCTTGTCTAGAGCCAGCCTATCGAGGAATTATTAGAGCGCACCTGGCGTTGATTTTGTTGTGAATAATTAATAAGCATGCATCTAAAAGAAAAATTAAAAGAACTTGGACTAATGTTGCCTGATGTTTCAAGACCAGGGGGCAGTTATGTTTCTGTAAATATTCGAGGAAATATAGCCTATATCGCGATTCAGTTTCCAATCTTGAATCAGGAGTATAGATTTCAAGGACGATTGGGCAATGAAGTTTCTACCGAAGACGGATATAAGGCAATGGAATTATGTGCATTAAATGTGTTGGCACAAATGCATGAGAAAATTGGATTAGATAGGGTGATCGGCTTGAATCATATTGATGCTTATTTTCAATCGGGAATGGATTGGGATGATTCGCCAATCGTGGTGAATGGAGCGTCAGAGTTATTTGTAAAAGTTTTAGAAGAGAAAGGAACACACTCTAGAGCAATTTTTGGTGTAGATAAGTTGCCGCGTAATTTTAGTGTTGGACTAACTGCAACTGTTACTATTATGCCTATATAGAGTAATTTCTACTTTGCTTAACTTTAAGCAAGCAATTAAAATAAATGACAGAATCAGCTAACTCTTTTGCGATACTAGATAATATTAATGCCATTGTTCTTGTGGCAGATGCAAGAGGGAATATCATTTTTGCCAATAAAGCCATAAAACACATTTTAGGCTACGATCCGGAAGAGGTGCTTGGGAATGGCTGGTGGGAACTTACTTCCCATGAGAATAATGCTGGTGCTAGAAAAGCAAAAACTGCAGCAATGGCAGTGGGTACTGATAACCTTAAAGATAGGCACCTATTCGAACACCTTTTGCCCACCAAAGATGGGCGAGAAGTATGGACACAGTGGACCAATACACGAACCGCTGAAGGTTTTCTGGTTGGAATAGCACAGGACATAACAGAGAAGAAGAAGCTGGAGAAGAAACTCATAAGAAAGAATCGAGAAAAAGAATTATTGCTACAAGAAATCCATCACCGTGTAAAGAACAACTTGCAAATTATTATCAGCTTACTTAACCTTCAGTTTAACAACATAACCAACAAGCAGGTGCTTGAGGCGCTTTCAAATGTTAAAGACCGTATTAACTCTATGGCCTTAATACATACGAAGCTCTACCAATCGAAAAACCTCGCTTACATTAACTTTGGCGAATACCTTATGGAACTAGCAGATTCCATTGCCGCTAGTTATTCTCCCAATTACAACATAAACTGTTTGGTGGCGTCTTCGCAGGTGGGTTTTAACATTGATCTTAGTACTAGCTTAGGGCTCATCATTACTGAATTATTGACCAATGCTTATAAACATGCTTTCAAAGGAAGAGAAAAGGGGCAAATTCAAATAGAATTGACGAACACGGGAAACAGTTATCAACTGATTATTGCCGATGACGGAATAGGCCTAATAAATGATAAAAAGAACTCGCAATCGTTGGGTCTAGAAATCGTAAAAGCTCTCATAGAACAGATCGATGGGTCTTTAACTACTACTTCTAATAATGGACTTAAATACCTGATTATCTTTGAAGGGAAGAGTAATTTACTTGCTGATAATTAATTGAAAGAAAGAGTCAAGATGCTTTCAATTTAAACACAAGATTTTGAGCAATTAAGGAAGCAATTTGTAAGTATTAAATAGCTCTATTCAAAACATTAAAAAATAGACAAAATGAGCAAGTTTCGGATTTTATAAGGGTAAAATCCATTTTACTTTTACGTCATAAAATTTGATTTGAATGAACCAACAAGAATACCTCAATTATAACCGAATAGCAGAAGCTATAAGTTACATACAACAAAATTTCACAGAACAACCAACTCTTGACGAAATTGCTGAAAGAGTGCATTTAAGTCCTTTTCACTTTCAACGGCTTTTTACGAATTGGGCAGGTGTTAGCCCTAAAAAATTTTTGCAATACACCAGTGTTCAGTATGCAAAAAAAATTCTAGATCAAACGCAATCTACACTATTTGACACAGCCTATGAAACCGGGCTTTCAGGTACTGGAAGATTGCACGATTTGTTTGTAAAAATTGAGGGAATGACTCCTGGAGAATACAAAAATAAAGGAGAAAACCTTTCCATAAATTATAGCTATCAAGAGAGTCTGTTTGGTGAAATATTAGTTGCTTCTACCACCAAAGGAATCTGCTACATGGGTTTTTCTGACGATAGGAATAATGGCTTTCATCAATTAGAAAAGCGTTTTCCCAAAGCTAAGTTTATAGAGCAGGTAGATGAATTACAGCAAAATGCTCTGCTAATTTACTCTCAAGATTGGACTCAGGTGAATAAGATAAAATTGCATTTAAAAGGAACAGACTTTCAATTGAA
>JAESST010000059.1 GCA_016763995.1 Flavobacteriales bacterium
AGAACATTCTCAATACCCTCTCGTTGAAAAAAATAAATTCCTGTGCGGGTATTATGAGGATTCAATTATCTCTTCTGTCATTGATTTTAGTCATGAGTATCTGCACCCGGTTAATGGTTCGCTATCTTCAATGCCGCCTCCGCTTGCTTCGTGTGCTAAAGATGCATTGTGGAAGCTATTGGGATGAACCCCTCCCTCCTGCAACCAGGAAAGCAAACCCTCTTTGCTAAATCAAATGCAGATATAACCATCATGGGTGGTGCAGCCGGAGGAGGAAAGAGTTACGCTCTTTTAATCATAATGCTTCGCCACATTGTTCACCCATCATTCCGTGGCTGCATCATAAGAAAGAAGCGCACGGATATCTCAAAGAGTGGAGGGCTATTTGACCACGCTTGCAAACTCTACAAACCATTTGGTGTAAAGCCAAACTGGCACGACCTAAAGATGAAGTTCCCAAGTGGTGCTGAGATTCAGTTCATCAGCTTGATGGTTAAAAAAGATGTTGATGAATTTCTGAGCTTTAACTATGACTGCATTGGTTACGATGAGATACAGCTTGCCAAAGATGAGAGTTGGTTGTGGAATATTCAGAGTCGTTTACGTAGCACCATTCCTGGATTCAAGCCCTACCTTCTTGGAACGTGCAATCCTTACCCAAACTGGCTAGCAAAACTACTTGGATGGTGGATAAATGAACAAGGATATGCTGACGATGAGAAGTGCAACGTAAAGCGATGGATGCTAAGGATAGACGAGGCAAATCATTGGTTCTCTACAAGAGAAGCAGCTGTTAAGTTCAAGATGGAGAACCACCCAGAGCTAAAAGTTCTTCCAACTTCAGTAAACTTCATTCCAGCAAAGGTCACAGACAATCAGATTCTTGTTAAGAATGACCCCCATTACATCTCCAGACTTGATTCACAGAACCTCATTCAGCGCGAAAGATTGCTTCACGGAAACTGGCACATTGTTGAGCAGGGAGAATTGTTTGACGTGGAACATTTCCAGAAGTTCATCACCCCTCCCCATGATTTTGACTATAAAATAATCACTGTAGATACGGCAATCGAGACTGGAGAGGCAAATGACTACACTGTCATGCAGTGCTGGGGCCGATGGCAGAATAAAATATATCTCATTGACCAGTTCAGGGGGAGGGTTAATTTAGACATCCAGACAGCAACCCTAATAGCCTTGTTCAATTCGTTTAAGCCACAGTCTGTTTATGTGGAGAAAGCTATGACTGGAAGCGCCCTGATAACTAACTGCAGAAGAAGCTGTGGTATGCCAGTTCTGCCTATTATGTCAACCAGGGCATCCCCTGGAGCAGCAAAGCAAAATAGGGGCAAGTACCTAAGGGTTAACAACACTATGGGCTATATAGAGTCAGGATATGTGTATCTTTGTGAAACAGCTGACTATTACAAACCTCTAATTCAAGAGTTAACGATGTTCTCTTATGATATGTCTGCTTCTGTTCATGACGATCAAGTGGATGCGCTGACTTATGCTATACAAATTCTTCTTGTTGAAAGACATGGGGAAGTAAAGGCTTCTTTCTCTGCTCCTAAGGAGGCATTTGTTACTTCATCACCGAGTCCGTTCAGAGGGGCGTTTAGCGGAAGCTCTCGATAGTTTTTGTGTATAATTAACAAGGGAGAGGTGGCTGAGTCAGGTCGAAGGTAGCTCTTAACGGAGTAGGTGCTCATAACCATTTAATTATGATTGAGATTTCCCGAGGAGTTCGAATCCATCCCTGCTCCCCGTTATTTTTGCTGTCCACAACACCTTATGATCACAAACAAATACTATGAAAAAACAAACTGACCTAGTTCCTGCAAAACGTTTCGCAACTGTTCTTCAGGCGGCTAATCTTTACCCTGCATTCACTGCCTCTTCATTTCGGTGGCTTATTTTCAACGAGAATAAAAATGGCTTTTCTTCGTGCGTGAAACGAGTCGGAAAAAAGGTCGTGATCGATCTTGATGCCTTTGAGAGATGGGTAGACGCTCAGTAACGATGATATACCAACAGTGGACAAAGCGATTTATCTTGTCCATAGTCTAATCTCGGTGGTTAGAATCCACCCCTTCACATCCATAGGTTTAACCTAGGTTAAACCTATGTTTCGCTATTTATCTTTTAAATTCAAACACTTAAATATAGGTGGCTTTTATTTTGTTGACAAACAATATTAGCCGTCTATCCCCAGGGCGACCACTTTGCCACGCTGCAGTACAATTATTCAAATACCTCCGACCATTTTAATGCATATATTGATTTTTTATTAACTATGATATAATGCAATCGGTCTTCCTCAGTTTCCGCCAGAAAAAGAGGGCGAGCATGTCAGCAGCTGATTTATTACCATTTGAGACCCAGATGGTAAAGAATATTAATAAAGCTTACGAACTTGAGAAGGATAACAACAGAGAATATAGAACATCGAAACGAGCTGTTTCTTATAACTCCCTGCTTCCAGAGGATATTCAAAATCTAGAAGCGCAAGGACTATCCACATTCACTGTTAACTTTTTGCAGCCGTTGATAAATCAACAGCTTAAAACGCTGCATGATGCCGCCCCAACAAACTACATTGACACCAATACTTCTGCCCCAGAAGATAAATTCAAGGCTGAACTACTCACAAAGAAATTAAAAACTGTTAATTACGAAAATCACTATGCCGATGTTATCTATCAGGCATCAGAGAATTCATTTGTAGCAGGTAAAGCTGTTATAAAAATAAAGACTGATTACAAGTACAAGGATTCCTTCAAGCAATATATATTCTATGAAAATGTAGAAGACGCTACTACCGTATTTTTTGACCCGTACTGCCAAAAGAAAAACAAAGAAGATGCTGAGTATGTATGTGAAATAAAATTTATAACCAAGGATAGGGCTCGCAAGCTTTATCCTATTGCAATGTCTGGCAACGGTGACAACAAGGTCGGCCTTGAGTTGTTTTCTGCTATGGAGCATCGAGACGAAAGACTTCAAGAGTCTCTGGTGTCCGTTGTTGACTATTACTACAAGAAAGAAGGGAATAAGTATAAAATTTACCAGTTGGAAAATGATGCCCAGAACCCAACTCAGGAGCAAAAGCCTTACATAGGCAAGCCGGTAGTCATCAAGCAGGAGCAGATAGATTTATTTTTTGAATACCATACCCAGGTAGCTGATAACACGCTCAAGTTCAAAGTAGACCGCTCATATAGAGAGATGGATGAATCTGTCAAGCAAATTTTACTGGATAGAGTGCAGATGGGAACCGAGATAACAACTGGAAAATATTCTCCTGATGGACAAAAAATAGTCTCAGAGAGAACCCAGACAGATACATCAATCAAACGCTGTCGATTCGTTAATAACTCGTTAGTTGAGAAAGAAAAGCCTATAAACTTTGACGGACTGCCATTCGTTTACATCCCTGGCAACGACCAATACATCGACGGCAAAAACAAGATTCTCCCTTATGCAAAAAACGCAATGGACGCGCAGAGGATTGCAAACTTAATTCTTAATCTTTTTTGCTCTGAGGCGTTCAACAACAGAACGGGAACATACATGACTCCCAATGGCAGCGTTGATAAAGAAACTCTCAATGCAATGAAGAAGCCTTACGAGAAGAACGTCATTGTTTACAACCAATACAGCCCAGAGTTCAAAGACAGCATGAACGGGCAGCCTTTGCCGCTTAATCCCCCAACTTATATGCAGGCGCCCCCACTGCCTACTGACTATGTTGGGGTTGTGGCATCTATGTATGAAACAGCTACAAAGATTTTGGGGTCGAACATGATGTCTCTTGACCAGGCAACTTCTGGAGAGCACCTTTACAAATTAAGCGAATATGTCTCAGCTGCAATAGAGCCCTACGTACAAAATTTATTACAGTCGCTTACGCAGCTGGGACGTTTAATACTAGGCGGACTTCGTCGCATTGAAACAAATGAGATGATAACGCTGAAAAGGGGCGGCGAAGAAAAGCAACATATGCTTGACTATAACTTTCCCGCCCACCATTTCAATGTTCGAGTTGAGCGCGGTGTAAGCTATAAGCTTCAGCAGGACGCTACTGTCGAGCGTCTTATCAAGCTTGCTCAGGCATCACCTCCTTTTGCTCAGTGGCTATACAGTCAGGGAATGCCTATGTTGATGCAAAATATGCAGTTCAACAACAAGGCCGACATCATTGGCGAGTACGAAACTTTTATGCAGGAGCAAGCGCAACAATCACAGAAGCCAAACCCTGAGGCCCAGGCTCTTCAGGTAACTTCTCAGGCAAGAATGATGGACGCTCAAGCAAAAATGATGGATGCAAATACCAAGCAGCAGCAAGGTCAACTTAACGCTCATAAAATGCAGCAAGAAATGCAAATGGCTGAATTAGATGGGGTTATAAAATTAAGGTCTCAAAACCTCAAAGAAGAAGAAATGGAATCACAGAACCACCGAACTGCCGCTACTATCTGGAAGGACATCCATAATTCCCACGTAAAAGAAGATGAGCTTGTTCACAAAAAGGCCATGGAATTAATACGTGAAATGAAGGCTTAATATTGTATAAAATTATGATTGAACTAACAGAAGAAGCAAAAAATATGCTGGGAATTTTACAGCGCAAAGACAGGGAGGTAAATTATATTTATAACAGCAGCCTTCACTATCCCTCGGAGAAGGCTAATCCAATTTTATCAGGATGGAACTGCTCTGGCTCGCTTTCGTTACCAGCGTTACTCTCATCTTTTTTGGCTGCATCATGAATTAACCGGATAAATACGATGACAAAACTAACTTATAGCGCCAGGAAGAAATTACCCAGCAAAGAATTCGCACTTCCAAGTGAACGCAAATACCCAATTTATGACAAGGCTCATGCCAGAAATGCTTTATCTCGTGTTTCTCAATCGGCCTCTATGAAAAATTTAACCCCTTCTCAGATATCAACTGTTACCAATAAGGCTTGCAAAGTTCTTGGCAGTAGCAGCTCAGCTGTTGAGGCTTGCTTTAACCGTAACCTAGGAAAATAATATGACATTTCAACCTGATTTAAGTAACCCTAACGAGGGCAACCAAATTTTAAGAACATCTTCTGGAAAAGTATTTGCCGAAAAGTATTATGACTTTGCCCCTCAAAACTTGAGCGCAGATGTGACTGACGGCGTTGCTGGAAACCCATTGCAAGTCTCCCTTGATATAAGCGGTGGAATTATTTTATGGGGCGCGGTTACTATTGTAAACAGCGTTGTAACTGCTGGAACAACGATGTTCGAGATACCTCGCGTAGTTGGATCAAGCTCTTCTGTAACATTGAAGGGAAATATTCGCTCAAGATATTCAATTGCTCTTTCCAAGGCTGGCGCTTCATTTAGCTCAGTTGCGGTCATCCTTCAGCCGGCTGATAACCCAGGTTCTGAGCACCTTAAGGTTATAGCTGCTGAAGATTTTGGCGTGGCCCTTGAGATATACTTTGATGGAATCGTCATTTACCCAGTAAAATAAAGGAGAGTATCATGGGCTTTTTACCAGACAACCCGGACCCTTCTCAGGGCAACCAAATATTGCGTGCGGGCTCAGGTAAGGCCTACTTAGGAAAAAGATACGTTGCAAATTTGCTGGCAATTCACGCAAATCTTAGCTTGCCAGCAAATGCTTCTGACGGACCTCATCTTGCTTTTAATGTAGATGGATCTATAGTCATGAGTGGATTTCTGGATGCATCGTCAACGTTCACTAATGGCGATACTCTTTTTACGGTTAGTCGAAAAATACTGTCTCCAAATGCTATTCATATTGAAGGCGGTATTCTTTCTGGCGTTTCAACAGTTCCTGCTGTTGGCACATCTTTCTTTTCTGTTTTTATAGAAGTTGTTTCTTCTGCAGTCTCAGATGGATATTGTGATTTTATCTTTAGGAATCTTTCTGGAACGAGCTTTAACAAGCTTTATCTTGATAACCTTGCTATTTATCCAGCGCCTGTATAACTGAATTAATTAATTTATTTAAAATTAATTGACAAAATTAATAATGGGTGTTAATATAGAATTCTTGGTTTTCCAAGGTACGTTTGCCTCGGTAAAAGGCTCCTCAGCTTAACGCTGGTACGTTAGTTACGGTAATAAACTATGAGTAATACAAATTTAAATCCTTTGGCTTCGGCTGAAGAAACTAAATTGGCGGAACAAGACCCTGTGGACGGGGCCGATTATTCGGCTCCATCTGCTCTACCTATTGAACGCACATACACACAGCAAGAGCTTAACAACATTGTTGCTGGTGCTAAAAAAGGTGGTATAGAGAAAGGTCAGCGTGAAGGCATCGAAAGAGGTCGCCAAGAAGGTTATGCTGCTTATGAAGCAGAGATTAAGCCAATCCTTGACGGATACCCCAACCCTCAGGCTGCTCAAGATGTTAGCTATCAGACGCAAAATTTTAATGCGCCTCTAGGAGCATCTGAAGTTGCAAGTATTATGAGGAATGAAATCGCAGACTCTCAATGGAGAGAGCGAGTGATGGGCATTGACTCAAGGGGAATGCAGAGCTATTCTGATTACGGAACGGTAACTGGAATATTGGGCTCTCAAATTGAGAATCCTGACGTAAAGGAAGTTATTGATAATGCCATGCTTCATCCGAATGCTTCGGATATATTATATGAGCTTGGTAAAAATCCAGATGAGTTAGCTAGATGTATGGAGCTAAAGCCAGCTGGTCTAAGAAAAAGATTTACTTCTTTGGCAGTTAAGAAACAATCTGCCGGGGAAACACCATTGTCACCACGAGTCGTATACAAAGAAACCGCCGCACCGCCTGTGTCGGGTATGCCCTCTAATGATACTGGAGTTGCTACCAAGATTGGGTCAGATGATTTAACGCAAAGACTATTGCGTGGAGAATCTATCTAGACTTGTTGTTTTAAAGGGTATTGTTTTAGTCAATTAAAAGGTCTTGATCGTCATTTGTTAACAAACAAGTGGAGACATTTTAATGGCAAATGCTATTTTACAACAGGTAGAAGCCCTACGCGACCTTACCGAATCGCAAGTTATCCCTCATCTACAGGCTACGGTCGTATTCGTTAATCTTGCAGATAGAGATTTTGAAGATTGGGACAAGGCAATGAACGATGGCACACATGGCCAGTTCTATCGCTTTCTTACCCCTTCTTATGGACGCCCTCAAAACCAGCTTGGAGTAGCATTTTCTACTCTAGACTCAACACAGAACCAAGCGTTTGTCGCAGTTGACACGCCTATTTCTGATGGCTTCGTTCTTTCTGATGAGCAATTAGCTACTTTCCCTAAGAAATCTATTTATGATAACTTTGCGAAAGGTAAGTTAATTGGTTTAGCATCAAAAATTGACAAAGTTGTTCGTGACCAGTTACAAGGCACCGGTTTCCGTTGGTTTGCTAATGGTAACAAAACAATTCCTGATGAAACCAATACTTCATTTCCTTTGCTGACTGAATCGTTAGCTGAGTGGGATACATTTGGTGAAGCGTTAAGCGATGTTACTAATGTTGTTATTCCAAAAAGAATAGCGCCTAAAATCATTGCCAGTATGCAAAACCAATTTGTTCCTGTTCGAAATGACCAAATTCGCAAGCCAGGTGAAATTGGCATGATAAACGGTTTGCAAGGCTTTAACTTCTACTCAACTAACATTATTGGAAAATTTAATGTTGGCACGGTAGCTTTGAAAGCTCCTAAAGCTGTAATTTCATCAATTGTTAATTCAACTACTCCATTTAACGCAACAAGCCAGTTCTCTTCTGATGCAACTACTATTGTATTGACTGGCCTTACTGATGGCGACATCGTTAAGAAAGGCGATTTAGGTGATATTGGCTCAGCTGGTGGCGTTGCTGACGGTCAAGATGCTCTTGAGCTAATTCGTCCAAGTGACGGTGATAATACAGGCATTGATGGCCAGTTTATCGTTGTTGATGGTGGCGAGGTTGGTGCAGGTGGTGGTAATCCAGCTGGTGAAGTGTCCATTCAGATATTCCCGCGTATTACAGCTACTACTGGAACAAATCTTGATGCTACTGTCTCTCGCGCTGTTGTTACTGGTGCATCTGGTGACAAGGTTCAGTTCGTCAGCCGTAATCATTATAAAGCTCCTATCTTCTATACTAAATTCGTTAAATTTGCGAATCCTCGTTTGGGCACTAAGTCTCCATTTGCGACTTACTCTCATCCGTTGACTGAGCGTATGAAGATGACTGTCCGTATGTATCACGGCTCGCAACTAGAAGGAAGTCAGACGGGTACTATTATGGATTGCTTTGTTGGCTGTCGCACAATTCCAATTGGCGTTGGGCATATATTATTTGCTGCATAACAAAACAAGAATGCTGCCCTCTTTATTGAGGGCCGTTCTAATAATGACATGTTAGTTAATAACTTAATTTTAAGAGCGTTTAGAATTTCCGGCGTGGTTGCCAGCAAAGGTGAAAGCACTGACACAACCCAGGAAGTTGAAGGCGTAGAGGCATTAAATAGACTGATAAATTTTGAAATTATCAGTGGGTCTCACATCGCCCTCTTGAAAGAGGTATCTGGAAATTTAATTCAAGGGAAAGAAATAACTCCAGTGCCGGGTATGATTGAAATACTTTCATTTCAATACTACTTAGGAGCAAACCTCAGGATTCCTTTTCGAGAAAAAACCTTGCAACGATTCAAGTCACTTGCTACTGTGACTACCCTGAATGCTCCTCCTAGCATTTACTATCCGAAGAGAACGGAGTCTGGAATAGATTTGCTGTTATATGCACATCCTGCTGAAAACTATCCTTATGAAATGCAGGGGATAAGAGCATTAGACAATGTTTTAATTAATTCTGAAATTATGGGGGATACCGTATTTTATACGGATTACCTCTTATATTTGCTTGCTGATGAATTGCGATTAACCAACAATCGTGGTCCAAATACAGAAATAACCAAGCGAATAAAGATGTACCAAAGAAAGTTTGGCCAGATAAAACCAAGAGACTATACAGTAGAGTTATCGAGGCTAGGTAAACAGGCGTATTGTCAGAATGACCCTGCGTCTGCCCAAATCATGCAGGGATGGTACGTGTAATGTCTGTAATTTTCGAGCCGGTTAGGCTGGACATTTTACAGGGACACAATCCATCCCGATTTGTGGAGCTTGATAGTGCCGAACTTTACAATATGTATGTTTACAACAATTCATTGGTTCCTACCCCTGGATTTAAAGAGTTCAATAAATTTGATTTCAAGAACGGTGTAGCTAGAAGTATATTTTTAAGCGACTCTCTCGGAAAGATTCTTGTTGTATATGGGTCGTCAGTATTTTTGATTAACGACGGTCTTACATTTACAAAAATTGGGGAATTTGAAACTCTTCAGGGAGAAGTTTATGTCTCTGAGAACCATTTTAACCAGGTGTTCTGGAGTGACTTAAAAGATATTTGGGTTTACGATCACACGGATAGCTCGTTCAGCAAAGCTGTTACCCAGGGCAAGTCTGAGCTTGCTTTCACTCCTGGAAGAATTGAGTTTCAAGATACTAGGGCTATATGCAACGATATAGCTTCAAAAAGATTCTTTATAAGCCAGATAAACAATGCTCGAACTTGGGAGCCATTAGATAATACTGTTGATAATCAGATTGCGTCTAAAACTGTCGGCGTGGCTGTATTAGATAGGCAGGTTTTGCTTATGGGCGATAGCATCACTGATGTTTATTACGACCAGGGATTGCCTAACTTTCCGTATCGAAAAGCAAATACTTTGTCTCATCAATATGGGTGTTTGTCTCGAAGCAGTATCGCTGTAAATTTCGGAAGATGTTGCTGGCTTGCCACAAACAAAGAATCATCTCCAGTCATTGTTTCTACGTCTGGCGGTCACCTTGAGAAAATAAGCACAGAAAATATAGATGACATTATTGATGCATTTTCATCGCCACAAGATTGCGATGGTTATTTCTATCAAGTATCCGGACATATATTCTACCAACTTAACTTTTTCACTGACAAAGTAAGCTTCATATATGATTTTGCTACAAAACTATTTTCAATAGTTACTGATGAAAATTCAGGCCTATACCCAATAAAAAACTCAGTTAAGTTTAATAATACTCATTATGGAATAAATTATAACGATGGGAAAATTTACGAGATAAATACTCGGTTCTATTCTAATAACGGAAAAATAGTCAGAAGAAGGGCATTGTTCCCGACGATAGAAAAACCAAAGGCAAATATTGAATGCAATAGTTTGGTTGTAGATATTGGCCAGGGGAATAACAAGGCAGACGAGCCGACAAAGTTTTTTCTTAATATATCAAGGGACAGAGGCGCTACATTCGCCGTGAAACAAATGAAGGAATTGGCGCCAACAGGCCAGCGAGATGCATTGCTAGACTTCACTTCTCTGGGGATGGGAAGGTTTTGGACATTTGGAATAGATATTTACTCCCTTGGTGAAGTTGTTATTAGAGAAATAACAGCCTGGATGTCGTATGACCGAGGGCAAGGATAATGCAATGGCCAATCTTAGAAAGCGCTCCTGATATTCAGAGGTTTCTACGTGAAAATGTTGATGAATTCAAAGGAAAAGGGGGAGATTTTGTAGGTTATTTTGAATCTCTTTACCAGCAACTTAATTTTACTGTAGCTCCAGATG
>JAESST010000060.1 GCA_016763995.1 Flavobacteriales bacterium
AAAAATATTTTTTTTATACTACTTTAGCCAATACATTGAAAATATGAGCAAATTGTCATTGCTCACCACGCTTAAACCAGAGCTTCAAGCAATAGAAAAATTCAAAAACAAAAACTTATCTGACCAAAATAAACAAGCTGCACATGAACTGTGCTAAACTAAACAACATGAAAAACAAACAACTACCTCTACTCCTTATACTCTCTCTGCTCTTTTTTGTTTCTTGTAAACAAACAAAACAAGAAGAAAAAGAGGACAAAAACATCGTAAACATAACCGTTTTACAACTAAACGATGTGTATGAAATGTCGCCAGTGAGCGGCGGAAAACTCGGTGGCTTAGCAAGGGTTCAAACTCTTCTAAAGGAACTAAAAGCTGAAAATCCTAATACCTTTACTGTACTTTCAGGAGATATGTTAAGTCCTTCGGCTATTGGCACCGCAAAGATAAAGAAGGAAGGAGAAGAGAAAGAGCAAAAAATTGCAGGCGCTCAGATGGTTGATGTTTTAAATGAAATGAATTGGGATTTTTTCATGTTAGGAAATCACGAGTTTGATTTAAAAGAGCCAGAGCTAAGAGCAAGATTATCTGAGATGAAATTTAAAGTCATTTCGGATAATGTTTTGGATACGTCTGGCGCTATGTTTCCAAATACACAGACGAATCTTCAATTTGAAGTAGAAGGTGTAAAAATTGGACTATTGGGTATTACACTAGACAAAAATACTGGAGGATATGCTATAATCTCTCCCGCCTTTGAGGCTGCAGAAAAGGCAGTGAAAGAACTAAAAAACAAGGGCTCAAATATTATTATCGCATTAACACATCAAGTATTAATAGATGATATTAACATGGCTGCTGAAATAGCAGATATCGATATCATTATGGGCGGACATGAACATGAAAACTTTAAGCTTTTAAGAGGCGATGATTTTACGCCTATTACCAAAGCAGATGCCAATGCTAAAACTGTTTTTGTGCATAAGTTAAGCTATAACAAGATGAGTAAAAAACTAGACATCGCTTCTGAATTGGTATTTATCGATGATCAAATTAAAGAAGACCCTGCAATTGCTCAAGTAGTAAATAAGTGGACTGAATTGGCCTTCAACTCTTTTAGAAAAATGGGATACGAACCTGCAGATACCATTTGCATTTCAGACAAAGTACTAGACGGTACAGAAGCAGCTGTTAGAAATAGAGCAACGGAATTAACTAATCTCATTACTCGAGGATTTTTAAGTGCTTATCCAACAGCAGATGCTTCTATCATGAATGGCGGCACAGTACGTATTGATGATAAACTCCAACCAGGCCCCATTACTCAATACGATATCTTAAAAATTTCTCCTTTTGGAGGAAGTATCTCTTTGGTAAGCATGAATGGAGAAACCTTAGTAAAAGCTTTAATTGAAGGGCAAGAGAACATTGGCGCGGGTGGCTTTTTACAGTATGCCAATATTTCAAAAGTGAATGAAGAGTGGATGATCAATGAAAAGCCCGTAGAGCCAACTAAAGTTTATAAGATTGCAATTACATCTTATATCGTGGAGAGAAAAGACAATGGATATGCCCTTTTAGGTTATAAAAGTAATCATGTCCAAAAAACCGCTGCTCCAAAACATCAATTCGTAAAAGTGGTCATTGACCAGTTTAGGAAAGAGTTTCCTTCAGAATAAAATTTGCTAGGGCTACAAACAAAGCTTACTTTCATCTTTTTCAAAATAATTACGATTGAACTATACTCAATTTATCTCCTCTTGGGGTAATTTATTCCGCACCCTAGTTTTGCTAGCTGCTTTAGTTGGGGGAATTCACCTCATCATAGAAGAAATTGCTGGAGATAGTTCAGTTGCCTTAAGTTTTGAGGGCACAGAAATTAGAATTGGAGAAAACGGTGCATTAAAAAACCACCTAGTCCCCTCTAGAGGTTGGACCGACTCCGGTATTATGGTGAAAAAAGGAGATAAAATTCACATTACATCAACAGGGAGTATTAATATTTCTTTAGGCCACATGGTTGAGCAATTACGCAATTTTACTAGAATATTTCGGTCTAAAGAAATTAAAGATGTAGACTACTTTACAGCAGAAGAGGTAGACTCTTCAAGCTTTAAATTTCCTTGGAATGATGCAATGGGAATGGATCTATCTAAAGTTCATGATACAAACGCTCTCCAACGAATTAAAAGTGTACAGTCTAAGTTACTCGATCCTAAAGCGAAGTTAGGTCAATTGCTCATCTACAATTATACCGGCGATGGTTATCCGCTTATTGAAGAACTCACCGAATTGAATGAAGTTTACGCATTTGAAGGAAATGGATATTTGATAGAAATTAAAGGAGATGGAAGAATTTATTTTGGTGTAAATGATGTGGTTTTGTTTAACCATAAAATGTCTGAATTAGTGTGGCAAGACAATGTTGGATTTTTCTCCATTACCACCTTTACAGAATATAACAATTGAGAAATATGGAAATTATTAGCTCCTGGAACAACCTCATCCGCTCCCTTATTTTACTAATAGCACTATTGTTCGGTATCTTTTTTATTGTCGAAAAAATTATTGGTAATCGCTCTCTTAATTTAACGGTTGCAGGAACTGAAATTAAAATCGGTGACAATGGTGCATTAAAAAATCATCTAGTACCACCAAGAGGATGGACTGATTCCGGAATCTCTGTAAAAAAAGGGGATAAAATCACAATTAAATCAACAGGAAGCATCAATGTAGCCATGGCACACATGCTTGATAAACTGAACAATTTCATAAAAATCCTAAAAACGAAAGAAGATATGAATGTGGAGTTATTTACAAAAAATGAAATAGATGCCGCAACCTTTACCTTTCCTTGGAACGATGCCAAAGGAATATCTTTGACCAAAATGGATAACATAGATGCCATAAAGCTCATAAAATCTACCAGCCATAAATTACTAGACCCCACAGCTAAGTTTGGTCAACTTCTAATTTATAATTTCGAAGATGAGACAGTTCACCCTCATCTAGAACAATTAACGGAATTAGATGAAGTATATCAATTTGAAGGAGATGCTATCGTGCTCGAAATTAAGGGAGATGGAAGAATTTATTTCGGAATAAATGATGTCGTTCTATTTGACAAGAGCAAATCTGAACTTCTTTGGCAAGACAATGTTGGTTTTTTCTCAGTAACAACTTTTACACAATACGCAGAGGATTAAGTCGAACTTTCTTTGATCACTAAATGACTTTTGTATGTGTTAAAAATAACACGTCACTTTTCAAATCATTCACTAAGGATCGACCATTATTTACAGCACGAGCTTTCTTAAATAACCTGAGTTTGGGATAAGGCTTGTTGTAATGAAATGAAAATCAAATTATCATTGCGAAAAATATAAACGTTAGTGCATAATTGAAGTAATCTCTTTATTTCTTGGAAGATTGCTTCTTCACTTCATTACTTTTCGTTCATCGCAATGACATAGCTCTTTGATTTTCTGTCTATATCCTGTTCTTCTTATCCCGAACTCAGGTTAAATAGGATTATATCTTTTGGCATTAAAGCAAATGGTGTTCCATGGCAAAACGAACTAAACCTACGCTATTCTTGCAACCAGTTTTGCTTAACAAGCTCCTTCTGTGCGTTTCAACCGTGTGAACACTGATGAATAAGAGATCGGCAATTTCTTGTGTAGACATTTCTTGACATACCAAGGCTAAAATTTCCTTTTCCCTCGGAGTTAATTCTACTACATAGTTGCTGCCTTTCGATTTAAAGCTGCCAATCAAGACATCTTTTACTTCCGAGGCAAAATAATCTGTTCCATTTAGCACGGAAACGATCGCTTCTTTTACTTCTTGTTGATCAGAGGTTTTTAAAAGATAGCCATTCACATTTGCTTCCATCGCTTCTTTAATCGTACTGAAATTATGGTGCATCGAAAGCATGATGATTTTAAGATTCGGGCGAATTTTCAAGGCCTTTTCTGCCGCCTCTATTCCATTGACCTCCGGCATATCAATGTCCATTAAAATAAGGTCTATGTCTAGATTTCTGAGTTCTTTTAAAAAATCATTAGCATTATCGTAAGCAACCACTACTTCTAAGTTAGGTTCATTCCCTAGCATGGCCTCCATTCCTTGCCGGAAGAGATGATGATCATCTATCAATGCTAGTTTTATCTTCGAACTACCCATGTCTTTCAATGATTACAATTGTTCCTCTATTCAGCTTTGCATCAAAATGACAAGTTGCTTCTAATGCCTCCACTCTTTTCTGAATGTTTTTGATCCCCATACCGAACTTAACTTGGTCTATATCGAAACCAACTCCATTGTCTTCATAAATCAAGTGAAAAGCGCCTTCTATAAAATTAGTCTGAAGGGTAATCACAGAAGCCTGTGCGTGTTTTAAGGTATTACTGCTTAACTCTTGAATGATTCGATATAACTCCAAACTAAACGCTTGCCCTAAGGCAGTAATCTCTTCCGTTAGGAACAATTGAAACGAAAGCGGGCTAGATTGCTCAATTACCATTTTAAGCTCTTGTAAGGCCGTATTTAATCCATGCTTCGCCAACACTCCGCTTGATATGTTTTGTGCCACCTCTCTCACCTCAGCAACGGCTAGATCGACCAATTCAACATTTTGTTTCGCTTGCTCCTCCTGCTGCATGCTTAAACGCAAAGTCGCTAAGGTATTTCCCAAACGATCGTGCAAATCACGTGCAATTCTTTGCCGTTCTTCTTCCTGCCCCTTTAACTGAGAGGCAAAGGAGGCTGATTCCTGTTGCATTAATACCTCTTGTATTTCCTGATCCTTCATCTGCAAGTTCATTTTACTGATGAATTGTTTTTGCTTAGCACTACGCACTAAAATTAGAGCAAGTAATAAAATCACTACCAAAGTTGAAGAAAGTGCATAAATCCAATAGGATCTTATTTCCGATTCGGCTTTATTTCTTTTGTACTTTTCTTCGAGTAATTCAAATTCTGTCTCTTTCTTTTCACTTTGATACTTTGCTTCTAATCTATCTATTTCTAGTATTGAAGCTAATGAATTGATACTATCTTCAATCAAATTTTCTTTTATCATGTACCCAATTGCCTTGCTATCCTGACCTGTAGCATTATACAAAAAGAATAATCGATTGTACAATAACTTCAAAAATGCAGGATCATCTCTCTCTTCAACAAGTGCTTCACAAGCTATTAAATAATCCTCCGCTCTTTCATACTCTCTCTTATTCAAAAAAACAATTCCTAACTGTAAATAAATATCATCTAATACTTCTGGGACATTCAGTTTCTTGCTTAAACGCAATGCTTCTTCTAGCATGTTTTCGGCTCGAGAAAAAACACCTAATTTTGAATAAATTCCTCCTAAATTAATTAAGATATCCATCTGATCATACTCCCAATCCCCTCCTTCTTGCATCGCCAATTCTAAAGCTTCTACATAGTAAATTTCAGCTAAATCAAGCTGACCACTTCCATAATTTGAACTTGCCAGACCTGATAAACTATTAATTATTTCTACTCGATCCTGTTCCTGTCTAAAAATTGCTAAACTCTTTTCAAAAGCAATTTTACCTAGAGAGAAAGAATCTCTACGATTCTGTAATAGTCCAATAGCTATTAATGTTTTCCCTAACTCATGATTAAATTTAATAGAAGAATTGGCTAAGAATTCAGCTTTCAACGATTGTTCTATCGCAAAAGCATACTTTCCCATTTTTCGATATACAATACCTTTAGCATTGTAAGCGTTAATTAAATCAACAGTATCTCCTAATTGCTCACGAACATCAATAGATAGTTGCGCATATTCTAATGCTTCAGAGTAATCTTCAGAATATCTTGCGATAACAGAAAGCCTAGTATAAGCATCTCCTATTCCCTTTTGATAAGATTTCTCAATGGACAAATTAAGAGCCTCCTTTACTAATCGATAAGCCAGTTTATTGTTTGTAGCTCGATATTGATAAGCCAACTCATTTAAGGTATCAACTCGTTGTTTAACTTCTTGAATTCCTTCTAAGCTATGATACAAACTATCAGGAAGCTCCTGAGAAAGAACATCTTCATTAATTAACACAAGTGAAACAATTAAGA
>JAESST010000061.1 GCA_016763995.1 Flavobacteriales bacterium
CATCAAATTCATCTGAAGGATAATTCTTTAAATCACTTTTCAGCAGCGCTATTCGACTTTTGTCAACTTCTTTCTGCCAATTAATATTTCCAAAAATCAAACTCATTACAAATAGCCCATTTTTCTCATCATTGCTTCATGATCTTTCATCACTCTTTCTATCTGCTTATTCGTTAATTCTTCTTTCCAAGAATCTATTTTCCCTTTTCTAAAGAAACCTGCTGAGGTCGAAGGTTTCTCTTTAAAGCCTATCGCTTTTTCTATTAAAGCTAGCTTTTGAAAGCTAGTATTTTCTATTGCTCGTAGTACTATTTCTTCACTAACTTCATGATTTAAAAATCGGAACAATTCCTTTAACACAGCCAATGAATTTTCTACTAAATCTTCATAGCGAATGAGCTGAACGGGATATGGAGCGTTATTAATCCAAGATTTGAGATGAGAACTCCAGCTTCCTATCTTAGAGTAAACTGTGGTTGTGGCAGGGAAAGCATTTTTTGGATTTTGAATACTAGAAGAGTTCATGATCTCGATACTTTCATCAATTGATATTTTTAAATGATTGGCTAAGGAAGCAACAATAGAAAGAGGATTCCTCACAATATGAATAACAGACTGCGTAACTTCTAAAGGAAATAATCTTTTTTTGTTTTCTAGAATTAAATTCTCATCATGTGTCAAGATAAAGCTTTTGCTTTTTTTAGAAATGCCCATATTGAGATAGTACTTCCTTTTATACTCCCAGGTTTCTTCCAAGGTTAGATCAGATGATTTTAAACCAAAATATTGATCAAAACTATCGCGCTTTATGGTAGTAGTACTTGCTACTTTTAAATCATTAATAGCTGTACTTTCTCCTTCATAAAGCAATATACTTTCCATTAAAATTTTTAACCAAGTTCTACCTGACTTAGGATATGAGCTAATCCATACTACATTCTTACTCATAGGTCGCAGATTGAATGAAACTTACCAGATTTGAGAGATTATAAACTGCAGTTGGTCTACTAACCTTCCAAGTTCTACCTTTTGAAGCTAAAAAAGTTAACAGCTTGAATTCTTCTTTTTTGTTTAAAGTTGATTGTTCAGTATCGTCTATTATTAGATGCCTTTTAAATTCTTTAATTGTTTCCAAGACAGTAAGTTCTTTTGACTTTAAGTCAAACTTCCCAATGGGATCTATTTCTACCATACACTTTTCTGAAATATCGTAGCTCTCTTCATATTCTTGAGCTAATAAATCAACATAATACTTTGTTAGTTTTTCCCGAACAGCTTGTTTTACTTTACCTTCCAACTTAAGCTCTTGAACTACCGAGCTCCATAATTTAGAATAAGTACAGGAAGGTATAAGCACAAAATTTGTCCCATTTTGTTTTATCACTATATGCGCATCACTTAATACTGTAGAGCCATTTTGATAGAATTTAGCCACAATTGAAGAAAGTCCTACTCCAGGAACTCCCAGAAACAACCGTGCCTTTCCGTTGAGCAATATAGCTGCCCCACTACATACATAATAACCTAGCATCGTTAAATAACTAAGCATTACCTTTTCCATCAATACCGATTCTACTAAATCATTATCCGTGTGATACTGTTGAATTTCAATATTTTCTTTGTCTCGTATTAAAAAAGTAGCTATTCCTTTTACATGGTACATCAAAGAATTTTCAGAATGCTTCTTTACGAAGCATTCCTCTGCATCTACTTCAACCGTAGCTTTAACTTTGACTATACTAAGGTCATAGCCGTTCAACTTTGAGCTAGGAGCCATAGAGTACAACTCAAAATTTGAGCGAAATTTTAATCCAAATGCAGTATAAAATCTATTTTTCAAACTCAAAACTTATTTGGTGAAATTATTCATTATTCATATCTATTAAAAGAAGAGAAATAAATATAAATTTGAACTTCTTGAAATTTCTCTTCAGCTAAAACTCTAAAAGGATTCGTGAAAATCAATATTCACCAAAAAAGGCTCATTTCCTCAGTACTACCTGGTAGGTATCTACGCTATTTATATGCCCTGAACAAAGCAAGCGCCATTCAAATTGATGCGTTAAAGTTGATTTATGTCCCTATTCCTAAAGTGGCGAATCGTTCTATAAAAGAGATATTAGCCGAGAGAATAAGGTTAAAGTATACTGTAAGCGCTCACAAAGCGAAATGGAAGTACATTCCACTAGCATCTGTTGCTAAAAGTTCTTCTTATTCATTTAGCTTCGTTAGAAATCCTTTAGATCGGCTAGTTTCTTGTTATGTTCAAAAAACCCAGATGAAAGATCCTATTCATAATTTTTGGAAATACGGTAATTTAGTCTACCCCAATATGAGCTTTACAGCATTTGTGAGTATGGTCTGTAAGACACCAGACTACCTAGCAGACAGGCATTTCAAATCGCAACATCAGTTTTTAATTATAAATGGAGATTTATCTGTTGATTACTTAGGAAAGTACGAATCCCTTAAGGAAGACTGGAAATTTCTTTCTGAAAAATTTGAACTCCCTACACTTGTACATGCTAATCCTTCTGTTAGAACTGGAATAGAGAATTACTATACCAAAGAACTAGCTCAAAAAGCACAAAAAAGATACATTCAGGATATTGAAACTTTCGGTTATACTCAGGAGGTTAATTCCTTTATCAACTCCTTGTAAGCTATTTATTTTATCGTGTTATTATAGCTAGTCTTTATTGATTAGAAATCACCAATAAAACTTAGATAATTAATTTCTAGGACCTTATTTTAGATGATTAAATAAGTCTTCATATGTTGTTTTAAAGAATTAATTTTATCCCTACAAAAAAAACAATTTTGAAACGATCCCATTTTCTTCTGCTCCTTATTCTTAGTATAGTTACTGTAACTCTTTGGTTCATGAACAAGCCATCGTCCCCTAAATATCAATCTATGAATTGGGTGACTAACTATGACGTTAAACCCGGAACTACCGGAATGGTAGAATTACTAGATAGCATCTACCGTTGGGACGAAAAAAGAAAGAATGAACAAAGCCAAATTAGCCCGTTTAATAAGTTAGTTCATGTTTTCTATAAATCAAGACAACAGTTATTGTCAGGAGCTAGAGAGTTATTACATGAAGGGGAAACTAATGAAGCAATTCATATTTTAGAAGAACTATCAGATGAAATTGTAAATGAATCTGATGAATTGTTTACAAAATACAATGAATTATTAGCTATAGCCTATTTACGATGGGGAGAGCAGGAGAATTGTATTATCAATCACAACCATAATTCTTGTATTCTACCCATAAAGGAGAATGGCATTTATGCCCTACAAGACAATACTAGAAAAGCCATTGAAGTTTACCTTAAATTGTTAAATAAGCACCCAGATGATTGGAAGTATCGTTGGCTCATAAATATAGCTTACCAAACCTTAGGGGAATACCCATCGAAAGTACCTAAACAATGGCTGATTCAATCCGAATTAATGGTAGATAAAGATTCTTCAGATAATTTTAAAAATATTGCTCCGCTTCTTAAGGTGGACGAAACATCAGGAGCAGGAGGAGCTGTTTTGGAAGATTTTAACAACGATGGTTTATTGGATATAATGACTTCAGGTCTTCTATCAACTAACCAACTTAAGTATTATGTTAATAATGGGAAAGACGGTTTTTCTGACCAAACTATACCTGCCCAATTAGAGGGCTTAACTTCTGGCTTCAATATTTACCCTTTGGATTATAACAACGATGGATGGAAAGATCTTTTAGTGGTTAGAGGTTCATGGGGACGTTTAAATGGTCGTTACCCCAACTCTCTTTTGAGAAACAATCAAGACGGCACTTTTTCCGACATAACTGTTGAAGCAGGCTTACTTTCGTTTATGCCAGTTGCAACAGCTGTTTGTGCCGATTTCAATAATGACGGATGGACAGATATCTACATTGGTAATGAATCAGTTGTAAATACTGAGATTGAGAAAGCAAATGAACTTTACATCAATAATGGTAAAGGGCAATTCATTGAAACGTCTGTACAAAGCGGAACAGACATAAACGCATTTACAAAGGGCTTGTGTGCAGGAGATTACAATAATGATGGATTAATAGATCTTTTTATTTCCAACCATAATGGAATTAATTCTTTATTAAAAAATAATGGAAATGACGACAAAGGAATTCCTCAGTTTGTGAATACAACAATAACTGCGGGAGTAGGAAACCGCTTTCTAGTTTCACTCCTTGGTTTTGGGATTATGACAACGATGGTTGGTTAGATTTATTTGTATCCAGTTTTGAATATGGAAACGGAAATTCTGCTGCATCAGCTGCCAAGCACTTTGCAGGGGTAAAAGATTCTAGCAGTAGAGCTTTCCTATATCATAACAATGGCGATGGAACATTTTCGAATAAGGCTGTTGAGTTAGGGTTAGATTTTCCGTTAAGTACCATGGGAGCCAATTTTGGAGATGTAAATAATGATGGTTGGATCGACTTTTACATTGGGACAGGTGAACCAGACTATATGGGTATTCACCCCAATAGAATGTTGATTAATCAAGAAGGCAAAGGCTTCATTGATAAAACATTTGAAATGGGAGTTGGACATATACAGAAGGGACATGGTATTTCATTCGGAGATATTGATAACGATGGAGATCAGGATATTTTAGCAGAAATGGGAGGTGAGTATGAAGGGGATGAATTTCAGAATGCACTATTTCTCAATCCTGGCAATAACAACAACAATTGGATTAGCTTAAAATTAGAAGGAGAAACTTCTAGTAAAGATGCAATTGGAACCTGATTAAAATTGGTTATAAGCACAGATACCAGTATAAGAACAATCTATCGGGTGGTTTCTTCTGGCGGTAGTTTTGGATCAAATTCTTTGCAACAAGAGATTGGAATTGCAGAATACGATAAAATTGATAGCCTCATTATTTCTTGGCCAAATTCAAACGCGTTACAGTATTTCATTGATGTTCCCATTAACAAGCATTACCTAATTAATGAACAAAAAGGTATTTCTGACATGCAATTACCTAGTTTTTCATTTGACTTGAATGAACATCAACATATGCATCATTGATTCAATTTATCGTTAAAGCAATTTATCGTTAAAGCAATTCATTGAAAATTAACTAGAAAGTGCATAAAAGCAGTTATTAACCTGAGTTCGATTATTAAATAAAACATCTGGTTTTTCTGTGACAAATAAGCATTATTGCTTCGTTCCTCACAATGCCCCAAAGAGGGGTTTCGCAGGGAGCTTTAAAAAAAGTTATGGGAACAAAAAAAAGCAGTAAGCTTTTAGCTTACTGCTTCTCTATTTTCTATTCAATACACAATTTTAAAAGTGCATTAGCTAGAAGATACTTGATCTTAGCTTCTAATGCTAGTTTCTAGATGGAAATGTACCTTGCATGCAAATAATATAATTTACCACTAGAACTGGTTCAATATTATTAATAGGGATACCAGTTCCAGTATGTCCAACAGTTACCACAACATTATTCGCCTTCATTGCCGCATTAGTAGCGGTATCTGAATATTGTTCGTTCGTACCATTCCCAGCTATATTAAAGCCTCCTGGTATTCTTTCATTACCCGGAACATTAGCAGCTTGTACAGTACCTACAGCAGTATGAGTATGCGAAGGCATTTGCGTAGCATTTAGCGTATTCGTTTCTAGACCAAACCTAGCTCCTAATCTTCTAGGTGTTAAGCCTGGACCAGTTCCGGCATGCATTGCCACTCTTCCTCTCATGTCTGGCAAAGCAAAAGTTGTTCTACCATCTCCACCATAGGTAGTTCCTAGAAGTGAAAATAATGCTTGATTCTGATTAATTGATAATAGTTGCCCGTCACATAATGCCCAAGCTCTTGGAGCGAAATTTCCTCCAAACATTTTTATTTCTGCTAAAAATGGATCCATAATAAGTAGTTTTTTTGATTAATAAATAATTTTAATTTCTAGATGGGAATGTACCAAGTAAGCAAATAATATAATGTACCACTAAAACTGGCTCAATATTATTAACAGCTATATTACCTCCTGTACTTCCTACGGTTACCACAACATTATCAGCCTTCATTGCCGCATTAGTAGCGG
>JAESST010000062.1 GCA_016763995.1 Flavobacteriales bacterium
GAATGATTTCAAAACCTTTTGCAACGGTTTTAGCAGTAGCTGATCCTCCAACATCTAAAAAGTTGGCAACCTCTCCACCTTTATATTTGATGATATCCATTGTAGCCATTGCTAAACCAGCACCATTTACCATGCATCCAACATTCCCATCTAAGTTCACAAAGTTCAATCCTGCTTCTCCTGCTTCTACTTCTGTAGGATCTTCCTCTCTGACATCTCTCATTGCAGCTAGATCTTTATGTCTGTACAATGCATTTGCATCCAAAGACACCTTAGAGTCAACCGCAATAATTTTATCGTCTGATGTTTTTAACACCGGATTAATCTCGAACAAACCTGCGTCAATTGAATCATAAGCTTTGTATAAAGCAAATACAAATTTGGTCATCTCTTTAAACGCTTTACCAGAAAGACCCAAATTAAATGCTATTTTTCTAGCTTGGAATCCCTGTAACCCAACTGAAGGATCAATCTCCTCATGAAAAATCAAATGTGGTGTATCTTCAGCTACAGCTTCAATATCCATACCTCCTTCTGTAGAATACATAATCATGTTTCTACCAGTTGCTCTATTTAAAAGGACACTAACATAAAACTCTTCTATCTCGCTTTCTCCCGGATAGTATACATCTTGTGCTACCAAAACCTGATGAACTTTCTTTCCCTCTGCTGAAGTTTGAGGGGTTACTAAATTCATTCCAATGATATCATCCGAAATAGAGCGTACTTCCTCTAACGATTTTGCTAGCTTCACTCCGCCGCCTTTTCCACGACCACCTGCATGAACTTGAGCCTTGATTACCCACCATTCAGTTCCAGTTTGCTCATTCAATTTCTTAGCTGCCTCTACTGCCTCTTCTGGATTTTGAGCAACTATACCTTCTTGTATCGCAACACCAAATCCTTTTAATGTTTCTTTTGCTTGATATTCGTGAATATTCATTCGATTATTGTTTTATTTTTTGGTCTTCAAAAGTAAATTTTTGACATTGAAATAAAAAGTATTTTCGGAAACTTAATTACATTTAATACATCTATTCAATAAATTCTACTAACTATCCTCTTTTCCCTAAATTCGCTCAACAAATAAGCGCAATGATTAAGGCAGAGAATATTCACAAATCTTTTGGAGAAGTTGACATACTGAAAGGAGTTAATCTAGAAATAAAAAAGGGTGAAATTGTATCGATAGTTGGTAGTTCAGGTGCAGGAAAAACAACTTTACTGCAAGTTCTAGGTAGTTTAACTGATTGTAATAAAGGTTCTGTTTATTATGACAATGTGGATATTTCCAAACTAAATAGCAACAAATTAGCCGAATTCAGAAACGAAAACATTGGTTTTATCTTTCAATTTCATCATCTATTACCTGAATTTAATGCATTAGAAAATGTTTGTTTGCCTGCATTTATTAATGGAATATCCAAAAAAGAAGCGGAATTAAAAGCTACAAAAATTCTAACACGCCTAGGCTTATCCAATCGACTAACCCATAAACCTTCGGAACTATCAGGTGGTGAACAACAAAGAGTGGCCACCGCCCGAGCCCTAATAAATCAACCCAAAGTCATCTTCGCAGATGAGCCATCAGGCAACTTAGATAGTAAGAATGCCAACGATTTACACAATTTATTTTTCGACCTACGAAACGAATTCGACCAAACTTTCGTCATAGTAACGCATGATAGAGAATTATCTCAATTGTGCGACAGAGAATTAATTATGCAAGATGGTCTTATGACATTCTAACTACATTATGTACTCATAAAAAATCATAATTTTAATTTTTAACTTTTTTATCCATTTAACTCCTCTTTATGAAAAGAATAATTACACTTGTCAGTGCTATTATTTTCAGCTCTATGGGTTTTGCACAAACCTATATTAATGAAGATTTTAGTTCTTTTAACATGCCAGTCATCCCTCCCATAACTTCAGGGTGGAAGAGTATTGATAGTCTAAACTTCCTAAATCCTTCAGATTCCATCTGGAGATTTGATAATCCGGGAAACCATCCTGTAGCTTCCCCTATGTCAGGTAATGTCGCTATTGTTGATAGTGACTTTTATGGAAATGGTCATACACAAGATTGTTATCTATCAACCCCAAGTTTTGATGCTTCTTTAGCAACTTTAGTATTACTAGAATTTGATCATTATTTTCAAGCAATTGGTGCTAGTTTTGGTGAAATTCAAGTTTTTGATGGTATAAGTTGGGTAACTGATACTATCTTTAATGCTACAACTAATAATACAGAGCATGAAGTAATTGATATTTCAGCGCTTGCAGCAGGTAATGCCGCTGCTCAAGTACGATTCAGATACACAGGATCTTATTCTTGGCAATGGGTACTTGATAATATAGTTATTTTTCAACCCACTCCTGATGATGTTTCAGTTGTTTCAGTTGATTCTACAGTTGCTGGTTGTAACTTAACTACAACTGAGCAAATTTGTGCTACAATCGTAAATGCTGGGTCAACTCCGGTTACAAACATTCCAGTTAACTATTCCATTAATGGTGGTCCAATTGTAACAGAGACTGCTTCTGTAACACTAAATCCAGGCGATTCAATAATTTATTGTTTTACTACTGGTGCAGATTTGTCTATGGTAGGAACATATAATATTGATGTATTTACTTCCTTAAGAAACGATGCAAACAATGTAAATGACACTTCATCAGGCATTAGCGTCAACAAGGCAATTATTACTTCTTACCCTTACAACCAAGGATTTGAAATGGGAAATGGTGGTTGGATTTCTGATGGAACCAACAACACATGGGATATGGGTACTCCTACAGGATCAGTTATTAATTCAGCTGCAAATGGAGTGAATGCTTACGTGACTAATTTAACAGGAAATTATAATAACAATGAAGAATCTTATGTTTTAGGACCATGTTTTGATTTCACTACATTAAATGCTCCTCAATTTAAAATGAACGTTTGGTGGAATTCTGAGAACTCTTGGGATGGAGCTGTACTTCAAATGTCAATTGACAATGGAGTAACTTGGACACAAGTTGGTACTTTCTTAGATCCTAATAATTGGTACAACGATAACACTATTAATGGCCTTCAAAATACAGGTTTTTCTGGTGAAGGTTGGACAGGAAACGCAGCCAATATTGGTTCTAATGGATGGGTTCTTGCTGAGCACGATTTAACAGGTGCGGCAAACCAACCATCTGTTCAATTAAGAATAGCATTTGGATCTGATGGTTCTGTTCAAGACGAGGGTTTTGCTTTCGATGACATTGTAATTCAAGAAGCACCTGCAGTTGATGCAGGTTTGGCAACTATTATCTCTCCAGTAACTGGTTGTGGACTTGGAGCTGCAGATTCTGTTTGTATTTCAATTGTAAACTATGGTGGAGCAGCAATATCTAATTTTCCTGTAGCTTACGTATTCAATGGCAACCTACTAATTGACACGGTTCCTTTTACAATTAACCCAGGAGATACAGCAAGATTCTGTTTCGATTCTACGGTAAATGTATCTGTAATTGGTAACTATTCAATTGTTGCTTACACAGACATTCCAACTGATGGAAATCCACTTAATGATACTGCATCAAACACATTTGATAACATTCCAATCGTTTCAGGTTACCCTTACAGTCAAGATTTTGAATCCGGTAATGGAGGATGGGTTTCTGGAGGAATAAATAGTTCTTGGGCTGTTGGCGCACCTGCAGGACTAGTTATTAATTCTGCAGCAAACGGAATAAGCTCTTACATTACAGGCTTGGCAGTAAATTACAATACAAATGAAGCATCATTTGTTCAAGGACCTTGTTTTGATTTCTCAACATTGAATCAACCTCAAATCAAATTAAACGTTTGGTGGAATTCTGAGAACTCTTGGGATGGAGCTGTATTACAATCTTCTATCGATGGTGGAGCTACATGGCAAAAAGTTGGAGATTTCTTAGATCCTAATAATTGGTATAACGACAACACTATTAATGGCCTTCAAAATGCTGGACAATCCGGAGAAGGTTGGGCAGGTAGAGCCGGTATTGGTTCAGGTGGCTGGGTTCTTGCAGAACATGATCTAGTAGGTCTTGGGAATCAAGCAGCAGTTATTTTAAGAATAGCTTTTGGATCTGATGGATCTGTTCAAGACGATGGTTTCGCTTTCGAAGATATCTTAATTCTAGATGCACCTCCTATAGATGCTAATCTATTTGATATTGTTCAGCCTAACAGTGGCTGTGGACTTACGGCAAGCGAATCAATTGAAGTTAGAATAATCAATTCAGGATCAGCTTCAATTACAGGTGTACCGGTAGTGGTTATTGTTAATGGTGGAACTCCAATTTTGGATACATTCCCTGGAACAATTCTTCCAGGAGATACAGTATTCCACTTATTCTCTTCAACAATTGATTTGTCAGTTGTCGGAGATTTCTCTTTTAATGCATATTCTAATATCGTTGGTGATGGAAACATTCTTAACGATTCTGCATCCAAAACAGTTACTAGCGTATCTACTGTTACAACCTTCCCTTATTCTGAAGGTTTTGAAAACGGAACAGGCGGATGGCTTGCAGATGGAGTAAATAGCTCTTGGGAGCAAGGAGTTCCTGCAAATGTCATCATTAACCTTGCAGGTTCTGGTATTTCATCTTACGTAACTAACTTGACAGGGAATTACAATGTAGGGGAAATTTCCTACCTCGTTTCTCCATGTATGGATTTTACAAATCTTACTACTGATCCATTGATTAGATTCGGAATGGCATATGCTTTTGGATTCAATGGAGATGCTTGGTTAGAGCAATCCATCTCAGGTGGCGCTTGGACTACTATCATTGATAATGGTGGTGCTCTTGAATGGTACAACAATACAGGATTACAACGTTGGGACGGTGCCTCTTCAGGAGGATCAGGAGCATGGGTTGTTGCAGAGAATACATTATTAGGTATTGCTGGTCAATCAGATGTTAGATTCAGATTTGTAATGGATGGAGATAATTTTAGTGTAGGAGAAGGAATTGGTGTTGATGACATCTACATTGATTTGCCACCTTCTGATGATGCTGGAGTAATTGCATTAACTGCTCCAGGAACGAATTGTGGATTCGGTACAGCAGATTCTGTAAAAATTCAGATTAAGAACTTTGGATCTGACACATTAACTACAATTCCTGTAGCTTACAATGTAAACGGAACAGGTGCTATTACAGAAGTAATCACAACAATCCTACTTCCTGGTGGTACCATGGATTATACATTTACGTCTGCTACTGTAAATCTATCTGCTACAGGTACATATAACTTTAAACTTTACACAAGCGTATTAACTGATGGTAATTCCACAAATGATACAACATCTGTTACGGTAGAGAATACTCTTCAAAGTGCTCCTTATTCAGAGAACTTTGATTCCTTTACTAGTGGAATAGGTTTCAATAATGCAGGCTCTGTTCTAGGTTTAGGATGGATTGCTACTCCAGATATTCCAAACTTTGCTTGGGGAGTAAGAGCTGGCGTAACAGGCTCCGGAGGAACTGGTCCTGACGACGATAGAACAATCGGAGGAAACTATGTTTACGTTGAAGGTTCTAATGGTGCAACAGGTGATGTAGCAGAATTAACATCTCCTTGCATTGACCTTAGTACTATAGGAAGCCCTAGATTAAGTTTCTGGTATCACAAGTTTGGTGGTAACATGCAAGATCTATATGTAGATATTTACGATGGAACTACTTGGTTTAATGGTGTAGATACTATTTTTGGTCAAGTACAAACAGCAAATGCAGATACCTTCTTGCTAAGAGATACTACTGCTCTAACTGCTTTTGCAGGAGGAACTATTCAAGTACGATTTTGATCTGCAGGAAAAAATGGTTTCGGAACTGATATGGCAATAGATGATTTTAGCATTTATGATGGACCAGTTTCTGTTAACAATGTTAATGGTAATGAATTATCATTTTCAATTTACCCTAACCCAACTAAAGGCGAGTTTACATTAGTTGCCCCTAAATCTAATGAATCAATTAATGTTGAGATTTTAGATACGAAAGGACAATTGATTTACAACAAAGTAATGACTGCGGCAAGTGCAAGAATCAATACAATTGATTTAAACACAATTGCAAAAGGAGTTTATTTTGTAAAAATTAGCAATGAAGATTCTTCAAAAGTTGAGAAGTTAATTATTCAATAATTAGATTCTAATGAATACTAAAAGCCCCATTCCTAAGGAATGGGGCTTTTTTAATGAATAAATCTATAAGCCGGATTCTGTCACCGACAAGTCGGTCTTCTATCATTTATCTAAGCAGTCTACCCTCCGGAAGAGCGAGCAACTCTATATCCGGTTTATTTGACCTTGCAGCCCATAAGGTTTTCTTAGCCTCTTCAGTTACCCTCCGAGCGGTAAGCTCTTACCTCACCTTTTCACCCTTACTCTTTAAAAGAGCGGTATATTCTCTGTAGCACTATCTGTTACCCTAAGGCACCCCCACTTTCATAAGGTATGGCACTCTACGCTGTCCGGACTTTCCTTACCATTTCTGGCACGATAGAACGATTTATTAATGCAAAAGTAGGTTTATCTTAAGAATCAAACTGGTGAATAATAATATCTGTTGCTCCGCCACCATATTTTTGATAGTTTCCGTCCAAGTATTCAATTTCAGGATAGGAGTTATCTAGCAAGTTTCTTAATTCCTTTCTAAGTTTTCCTTTACCAATACCATGAACAAGAGTAAGTTTCCTTATCCTCTTTCTATTTGCTTGAAATATAACTTCTCTTACCACATCCAATTGGAATGATAATGCTTCAAAGTCATTTAAGAATTGTTTACTCGGTATAAGAACTTCTAAATGCAGATCAATCACGCGATCTTGTACATTGAGATAAACTACATCTTGTTTCTCCTTTTTAACATGAATAGTAGTTAACTCAATTTTCCGTTTACGAGTTGAGCTTTCCGCATTTCCTTCTTCATTTATTCTAAAAACTTTTTCCAAAGGAAAGGTATAATCAAATCCATCATCGCAGGTAAAAGTAACATCTCTTTCATTAAAACAGGTCACAAGCCCTTTTAAGTCTTCATCTGTTACAAAAATCAACTCCCCAACTCTAAGTTTCATTACTTTCGTTTTTGAAGCGTAAAAGTATAAATAGAACGTCGTAAACATGGATAATCCTTGGAAAATTTTAAAGAAAGAATTGGCATACAAAAATGATTGGATTGAAGTCTATCATCATGAAGTGCTAAATCCTAGTGGAAATTCAGGGATTTATGGAACAGTTGAATTCAAAAATTTAGCAGTTGGGGTTATTCCTATTGATACGTCAGGGAATACTTACCTCGTAGGACAGTATAGATTCCCTCTTAACGCTTACTCTTGGGAAATACCTGAAGGAGGCTGTAAAGCAGGCACAAACCCCTTAATAACAGCGAAACGAGAACTAAAGGAAGAAACAGGGATTATTGCTAAAAAATGGCAAGAAATACAGCAGATCCATACGAGTAATTCTGTTACAAATGAAGTAGGCTATATCTATTTAGCTGAAGAATTAAGCTTTGAAGAAGCTCAACCAGACGATGACGAACAACTCATCATTAAAAAAGTAAGTCTTAAGCAGGCTTACGAAATGGTAGAAAGTGGAGAGATCACCGATAGTCTTTCTTTAGCAGGAATTATGAAACTTAAAATTACCAGACCAGAACTATTCTAGAAATAAAGAGCTCTATATTCTAAATTCCCTTTTCCATTAATTAAAATGGCAGGCGCTGGTATTTTGATACAGTTTGCTACCTTAAAAACATAGCTTAACCACTTCTTTTTTGTCTCTATTTTTTCCCAATCAAGATCTAAGCTAAAAAGATACTCTCTTCTTGGAGAATATCTCTTCCCATCAAAAAGGACATCTTCTGCACTTGAAAAAACCATTTGATCCACACTATACCCAACAGCGAAGTTTAGCCATTTCGGTTTTACTTTATTTGAAAGAGCATTAAGATTGAAAGAGGCCCAATAAGTTTGCCCATTATAGTCTTTAAAAGCTGATTGAAGGGTATTCTCCCCGAATGTATTAGGTCGTAAATTTCTATATTTCGTATTCGTGTAAGAATATTTTAGTCTTAATATTTGCTGCTGAAACAACAATTCTTGTGCAACAAACAGGCCGATACCGGCACTATTTGCTGTAAAATCTCCCCAGGAGAATCCCCATTCTTTACTATAGCCATCAAATACTTCAACAGTTGTTAGGAACAAAAATGCAGATGCTGATGAATAAGCAAGCGCTCGTTTCTGATGAGCTCTATTGCCTTTACGGTATAATTGATAAGATAAGTTTGTCAATGTATAGGTCGAATATGCGTGACCTACCTTGTCCATTTGCAGCCATTCTGAATTGTCATTAAAGGAATGAAATGATGAACGCTCATAGTCAGAATACCAAAGAGAATTTAGCCCTACTAAACCTATACTATAAACAGCGGCAGAACCAACAGCAATATTTCTGTTTTGCCGTCTTATAGATAAACTATCTTGCCCAAAAACAGAAACAGCAGGTAAGATACCTGCTGTCATTAAAATGATTCTTAGAAACAATCTATTCAAGTCAATCTACTTTAATTAGTTTTTTATTGAAAACAAAGTTACTCCCTCTAATTGTTACTACATAAACTCCTTCTGATAAATCATTCATATCAACATGGTAGTTTTGCGTATTTATCGGAATTAATCCTTCTTTTATTAATTTACCATTCACATTAACAATTTGGAATGTTAAAACCTCCTTGTTTTCTTCTTTTAAAGAAACGCTTAATTGATCCTTAAACGGATTTGGATAAACATCTAAACCCGTATCTTCATTTAAATTATCGTCAATCCCAACCAAAGTACAATTTGTATCAATTGAAGCTTTTATTTCAACAAAATTACTTTCACAAGCTATTTCTGATACTCCCCATCTATAGAAGTATGGGTATTCTCCAGGATTATTTGATCCCTTAATACTTAGCAAATTAGATACATTATATGGATAAGTTGCCCCTGCAGTATTCTTGAACAAACTTACATCTCTATCACTGAAAGAAACTCTATAATTTGAGTCAGGTTGTAATTTAATATTCAAATTAACTCTTAATGGAGTTGAAGGCACATAAACCTCTCTTGAGTCCACTAGTTCTCCATTTTTATTCCATATAACTATGCTTCGTATCCCCGCTTTATTTGAAAACAAAATCATTGTTTTTAAAAGAATTGGTTTAAATACATCAAATACCATATAATCATTATCTGAAGAGTGAGCTCCAGCCCCAATACCATTTAAAGGTCCTCCCGAGAATGTTTGAGGTGAAGATGTTTCTTTAACATAGAAAGAAGTATCTCTTGCAATATTAAATATGGTCATAGAGTCTCCTGAAAATACATGATTAGAAGTTGTATCAGTATACCAAAGAGCAGCTGAGCTGACTTTAAGGCCTGCATTTTCGCCAATACAGAACGTATCGCTGCTAACCGTTGGGCTTTGAAGTTTAGTAACTACCACAGCATTCGATATTGTCTTAGCATTAGATCCTATAAAATTCTGTACTGTCAACGTTACATTGTATGTCCCGTTTGTTTGATAAACATGTGTAGGGTGTAAATCGCTGCTACCAGTCCCATCGCCAAAATCCCATGCTATCGAGCTAATTCCTTCCGTAGACCTGTTTCTAAAGAAAGTTTCTCCTGTACAAGTTGAATCCCCACTTACATCAAAATCTGCAATGGGTAAAACAGATGAATTTAAACAGCTCCAGCTAATTAAAAACCCGGAAGTTGTTACAACTTCATCAGAAATCATTCTCAAGGTAATAGAGTTGCTTGTCGAAAGTATTTGATTGTTGAGTGGCATATAGTTACTGCAGTACCTTCCAATAACAGGGGAGTTTACCGTAGGCCCATCAAAAACTTCGAGGTAATCTCTATTACAATTGAATCCTAGGCCAGACTCTATCTCATTTTTGATAAAATCTAATGTTATATAATCTGCACTAGCAACATAAATTGTAACTGTTCCAGACTCGTTGATACCGTAGTTATTTCCGAATCCTCCCGAATCATATAATCTACCTGTACATTCTGTTAAAACAGGATTTGCTGTATTGTCTAGTGTATATGCACATGGCACAGTGGCACTATCAATAACAATATAACTTGTTTTTAGAACAGTATCTACCCCACATGTCCCTCCATCTGCAATTAGCTGTACATCGTAAGTTCCTTGATTAGGATAAAACACCGTTGGATTATGCACAGTACTTGTCGATCCATTCCCAAAATCCCATAAATAATTTTGAACATTAGAACCGTCTGCTATAAAATTCAGGACTACAGGAAAAAAGCAAAAAGCAGTATCTTCTAATGCAGAAAAAGAAGCTGAAACGATATTTTGATATGAATTTCCGACTCCAACTGCATACCAAGCATTAGTTGTAGACTCTACCTCAGGAGAACAAGCACCATACAAGTCAATTGCAGAGCGAATAGCATAGAAACGTGCATCGTCGTAATTTGATGAAGGAGAAAGGTAAACAGTTAAGTTTCTAAAGGCAATTTTCTCAGCCTTGCTCATTCCTAATCCTGCTACATTAAAACTGTCGGTAGCGTCATTCACACCCATTCCTCCATTCACTAATAGATAGAACCAATGATTTTGCACTCCACTATTTGAATGTACTCCACACCAATCATTTCCAGAAGTCGGAATACAATTTTGACTAATCCAATTCACTCCATCATAGGTATCAGGATCTCCATTTGTTTTTGGATTCGACATACTTCTAAAAGCTCCTCCAATATCTTCTCCAATGGACCAATTTGAGCGATTAGAACGTGCATTAAATTCCACTGCTGTCCCGAAGATATCACTAAAAGATTCATTCAATGCTCCTGACTCACTTCTATAAATTAAACCTGCCGTAAATTCCGTCAATCCATGAGTTATTTCATGTCCTACTATATCTAATGCTACTAGTGGACCTGTAGTTTGATTTCCATCTCCGTAAGTCATCACCTGACCATTCCAGAAAGCATTCACATAGTTTTGGTCGTAATGAATAAAGCTTATCAATGAAAAGCCCATATTATCGATACTGTTTCGATTATGAACATTTAAAAAATAATCATAAGTGGCCTCAGTACCCCAATGAGCATCTCCTGCATATTGATCTAGGTTTCCATTAAAATTATTCCAAAAATTGTTCGAATCAAGAAAGATTGTCGCTCCTGAATAATTCCTTTGCCCCATGCTATTAAGCGTAACAATACTATTTCCTCTTGTTGAATCTATTAATTGAAACACTTGAGTTAGACTATCTGTTGAAATATGCTGTGTATCGCTATAAGCTGTTACAGCTTGCCCCTTAGAATCTCCTCCTGTATGTATTAAGCTTTCATGGAATTCAATCTCCCCACTTTTGGCATTAACAAATATCATCTGTCTACTTAAGGGTTCAAAAGCATAAACATTTAGTGCATAGACTAGAATTAACTCATTGTTCTCATCATAATAATTAGGGAGAAATACTAGCTCAGCAGATGGATAATATTCACTACTTCTAGGATTCTGTGGATTTTCCTTTTCCCACATATATTCAGAGGCTCCAACAAATGATAGAGACGCATTCAATGCTTCTTCTGGTGTAATCGTTGCTATTTTTTCCGAAGGTTCTTTTATTAATAAATTTCCTGAA
>JAESST010000063.1 GCA_016763995.1 Flavobacteriales bacterium
TTTGAGAATTACATTCCATTAATGCGACAGAATTTGGCTTTTACTCCAATCTTATAAGTTTTATTTAGGCTTACAAAAGGTAAAGCTCTTTTGCTATGCCTATATCTCTAAAAGTAACTTTTTAGCCGATGTTTTTTTATAGTTTGAATTAGGATTATTCAAAATCGTATTCAGTCTCTTTTTTACATGGCTTAAATCATCTTGTTTTAAATAAAGTGATGTGAGGTACCAATTTGATTCTTCCAGAAAAGATGAAGCTAACTCCTCGACTTTAATCAATGCTTTTATTGCCTGATCTGTATCATCTAAGTTTGTATAACTCATTCCTAAATAAAAGTACTTATCTGAATTGACAGGTAATTTAGTAAGACATTCAATTGATTTTTTATACGCTTCTTTATTGTATTCATTGAGGCAGATATCTAGTGGACTTTTTTGAGAACCTAATACAGAGCTTGTTTCTGAATAAGGACTAAAGTATTCGCTGTACAGAGAATCGCTTTTAGAATAATCCCAATAAGAGTATAGCGAGAACATACAAATAAGCAGCACACTAGCAGCTACATAGTATATCTTAGGGACTTTTCGATGAACTACTTGTAAGTTATCCTCCTGTAAGACTATTTTGATCTTATTTTTTAAGCGCTCATTATTGGAATGAATAAGACTATCTCTAACAGCAATGAAAGATTCATATTCTTGACTGAATACAGTATCAGTTTTTAATCTTTCCTCAAAAAGCAATTGATCGCTTTCGGCTAACTTCATTAAGAGATACTTTTCAAATAATTCAAGCTTATTCTGATCCATGCTTTATTCTCTTAATTTGTTCAATGATTCCCTTCAGGCAGGTATTCTTTTTATTCATGGCAATCTGAGAATTTTTGTAACCCATTCTATTAGATATTTCTACCATAGAATACCCCCTTGCCCACAAATTTAACACGTCTCTGCATATATCTGTTATTAAAGAGTATATAAAATTTAATGTCTTAGAATTTTCGTTTTGCATTTCAAATTTTTCTATTAACTCACTTAAAACTCCTGTCTCTGCATGCTTTTCAAGTGTATCATTCCTTTTTAAATAGAGGATGTTTTTCGTCTGTAATTTTTTCCATAATAGTTTGCAAATTCCAACATAATAGGTGTGTAATGAACTATCAGCCCTGAATTTTAAATCTCTAATGTTGTTGATTAAAATTACAAGTCCCTCATTTAATACAACATTAATATCACCTTGAGTTCCATTGCTTGTTAGGATTACTTTCGAAACATAATGCTTGTTTTTTTCCAAAATATAATTTATAGCCAATGTTTCTGTTCTTTCAGTATCAAACAGCATCTCTACTAATTCTTTATCATTATACTTTTCACGTTTTACTTTTAGTGACATAAACGAAGAGATATCTAATGTATGAATCAAAATTAGAGAAACTTATAAAGTAAATTTGAAGTCTATCTGTTTAATTATCTTTAAAAAAATTGAATCCCTATATAGTAAAAGCAATTGGCCCCAAATTGAATTCAACTACTATTAATTATTATGTATATCCGTAATTACTCATAATTGATTCTATTGAGGTGAAAAGTTCGATGAATATATTTAGTTTTACTGCAAATTTTGATAGTGAGGAATCCTGTAGAAATCACTTCAAGTCAGAGCGAGATAAATTAGGAGTTATCTGTCAAAAGTGTTCACATAGCGAACATTATTGGATAAAAAGTAGATGGAGTTACGAATGTAAAAATTGTAGAAGCAGAACCTCTTTGCGTAGTGGCACAATTATGCAAAGTTCAAACCTATCCTTTATGATATGGTATAAAACGATGTTTTTGTTGAGCATGACTAAGAAAGGATTTTCAAGTAAAGAAATTCAGAAACAACTTGGTTTAAAGAGGTATGAGTCTGTATGGGCAATAGGGATGATCGCTATACTTTAGAAGGAATGGTAGAGATGGATGAAGGATGTTTTACTGTCGAATCTACTCAATTCGAGAAGGATAAAGCACTAAGAGGTCGAGGTGCAGCAGGCAAACAAAATGTAGCAATCATGGCAGAATCAACACGCCTAGAGAACTTAGAGAATTCAAAGACCTCGAGACATTGCAGATATTTCAAAGCAAAGGTGCTAGATAGTCACTTAAAAGATGAGATAAATGAAACAGTCAAGAGTTCTATTGATGAAAAGAGCATTGTTTTCTCTGACAAAAGCACCTCTTATATAGACATCTCAAATTATGTAGAATTACATATTACTGAAAAGTCAGGCAAATAAACTACTCAAGAAACCCTAAAGTGGGTGCATATAACTATTTAGTAATGCTAAACGAAATTTATTAGGGAATTATCACAAAATCAAAGGAAAGTATTTGCAACTATATCGAAGTTGTTTAAAGTCGCCGCAACAAAATGACAGAAAAAGCCAATAAGTGTAGCGCTTTCCAATGAATTTTATTGGTTTCAAATCGTATTAAAAGAGCTTTAAAAGCATCCAACCAAGCATTGGTCCTTTCTATTACAAACCTTTGTCCATAAAGCAGTTCATCGAATATGCTCTCATTTTCATCATTGTTTCTTTTATTAAAAGCAATATTGTCAATAATATCATTGCTAAAGCAAGAGTTTCTAAATTCCTTGGTATGAAACCCTGAATCTGCATTGAGAAATAACCCCTCTGTTTTGATTTTAGACTTGGTAATGTTTTTCAACATTAAATCAACTGTATCCACTAATTGATAGGCATCATTGTGATTACCTGAAATAGGATCACTGCATGTTATTGGAAGTCTTTGACTATCTGTAATGATAAGCATATTGCTTGTTTTGGATTTCTTCCTGCCTTGATATGATAGGCAACCGCTTCTCCTCCTCGTTTAGCAGGAGTATGAGTCCCCATCTAATTGAATACTTGACATATCCAATAAATGGCTGTGTCTTTGCAAAAGCTTTTTCCATACTTTTTCCCAACTTCCATCTTTACTCCACTTTTGAAAGTGATAATAGACACTTTGCCAACTATATCGAACCATAAAAAATTATTTCATTGGTAATTATCGCCACTGACAACCTGTCTTTAAACGAAAGAGTATTGATCTAATAACGGACACTTGGCTCACTGTAAAATTTTGATAGGAATTGCCAAAATTTAAATACGGAACTAATTCTTTTTAAGATATTTGTACTTAACATCTTTTTGAGAAAAGTGGACTTTTTGTTGGATAACAATACTTTATCACCTTTCTTTTTACTAGCAAAGGACTTTAAACAACTTCAATTAAATGAATTCTGTTACAAATTAAACCGAAGATACTTTAAAGTGAAACTCTTTGATAGACTTATTATAGCCAATATTACAGGATTATGATAAATTACGGATATACATATTAATTATTTATAGATATACCATATGTTGATCCATTTTAAACCAAAGTATATAAGAGTTTTATTGTTTGTTGTAATCTTATACTCCTGTGAATACAATTCTCCAGAACAGAAAGATATTCTTTTAGCAAAGAATCAAGAAAGTCCTATTCAAAACTATACAACCTTTAATGTAGATTCTTTTAAAACAATCAGCTTAAAAAAACTCGATTCGATTCCGTTGGCAAACATTATTCAAGAATGCACATCTACCTTAACAAACAAGCATTTAGATTCACTATCTCAGTCAAAAATATTGATGTTTCGAGGCTACTTCCATGAGCGGAAAAACCTTTTAAGCTTAGCCTATGCTGATTTTAAAGATGCAATAAAACTTTCCATAAATCAAGAAGAAAATAAAAGAAACCTTGCCTATTGTTCCTGGGTATTAGCTGACATTAGCAGTCGATTAGGTTTGTTTGATCAAGCCTTGATTTATCAGCATATGGCCTTGGAGCATGCCAATGGAAGTGATTCATCATTTCTTTTGAACAACCTGGCTTTATTGGAAAAGGCATCAGGAAATCAGATAAAAGCATTGAATACTTTAAATTCAGCTTTGAAAATAAATGTTGTTCCTTCTTTTCGATTTACACTAATTGGGAATAAAATTGACCTCTTTTTATCATTGGATCAATTGGATTCAGTTCAGTTTTTTTTAAGCGATACTGAGCATAGAATCAAGGAATTGGATGCTTCAGACAAACTGTACCTAGAACTTTACCAAGCAAAATACTTATCACTCACGGGTAAATCAGAAAGAGCTTTAGAAAAATTTCGTCTGGCAAAAAATAAATCTGAACAGCTTGAGCGGTTTAAAGGAAAGATGGATATTGCAATTGGACTAGCTGAGAACAGGTATTTACTAAAGCAGTATGATGCAAATCATAAATACCTTAACAGAACGATTAGAAACTACAGAACAGAAAACAAAGACAATATTCCTCCAAAGTTTCTGGAATTATTAAGTTTGAATTTAAGAAATATGTTAGCCTATGAAGCCTCTACTCAAGAGGAATTTAATCGTTGCATAGAGGATATTATTTCCCTCATTGGCTCTACCCAGGAAAAGCAAATGTACGAGGAGGAAAAAAGATTTTTAGCTAGCTATTTGAAGGAAATAATGGAGTCTTGCTATTCCTATTATGCTTCAAGAGAAATCCAATTAGAAGGAAAATACCTTCAAAACTTTATACAACTCAGCGAATCGCTAAGAGCAATTCGCTTAAAAGAGCGACTACAAATAAATGATTTGAGTTCATCCAATGAGGAATTTCTTAGACTTCAAAAAGAGATAGACAAAATACAGCTAAAACTTTCTACACCAGACTTAGATGTAACAGGAAAAATGAATCTAAGTTTAAGCTTAGATGATTTGAAGCTAAAAATGACTCAATTAAATAATGGAGTATCCAACTCAGCTACAGCTGAAGAAAAAAGCTACCAATTTGATTCAAGCCTAAGTCACTTAATCTACTTTGTTGGCAAAGAGGCAGCTTACTTTCTCTATACTGAAAAGGAGATCGCAAAAATTGTTAGGGTAGAAACTTCAATAAAAAGCCTTGATCGTTTAATTGAGCAGCTTAGATTCGCCATAGAAACAAAAGCAAATAGTTATTACGCATTAAGTTATAAATTGTACACTTTATTGTGGCCTAAGGAAAATCAACTTGCCTTCAATCTCCTAGTTTTTCCGGATGAGATGTTGTGTCAAATTCCTTTTGAAGCTTTAATAACAGACTTATCTACTCCTGCACAATTTTTAATACACAAACACAGCATTGAATATGCCTATACTAGCTACCAACCAGATGAATGGAAAAACAAGGAAGAAGAAGTTTTACTATCCAATAACATTTTCATTCACAATAGCTTTAAGAACAATCCTGAATTTACTTATATCCCCTTAAACAAAAATCCAATACACATGCTCGATAAGTATGAGTTGAAACTTGAAGCCAATAAAACAGGACTTAAAAAAATATTCCTGCAAGCACTTGAAACAGAAGATCTGATTCATTTAACATCTCATGGGGAGTTTACCGATGAAAGTGTACATATTCTTTTTGAAGATGGTGATACCCTTAAAATATCTGATATTGAGAAACAGAAGTGCAATGCTCGACTCGTGATAATTAACTCTTGTGAGTCAGCGCTAGGAGAAAAAGACAAGGTAGAAGGCACAGTTAATTTTGCCTATGCGCTTCATTACGCCGGTTGCCCTAACATTTCAGTTAACCTTCGGAAAAGCAATTCGAGTACTTCTCAAAAAATACTAAGCAATTTTATTTCAGGTCTTCAATCTAGCTATTTGGCAGAATCCCTTAGAAAATCCAAGCTAGACTTTCTAAGGGATGAAGAGACTAGCTTAAAGATGACTCATCCTTATTATTGGGCCTCATCTGTGATTTATGGAAGATCAAGCTTAAAAACAAGTTTAAAAAAGAAATCCTATTTCTTACACATTGCTATTGCTAGTTTGTTTTTATTGCTTATTCCTTTTCTCTTTAATTTACTACGACGTTGAGCCTATATGTCGCACCATTGTAAATAATTACAACAATGTAATAACCTGGGTCTAAACAAGAAGGAGTTAAGTTTATCTGGAAACAAGCATTAGAGTTCCAATTGCTCTGAATAGTCGGATTTAAATTGCAAGTCAAAATTTCTCCTGTAGATGGATTAATTATTTGATAAATGATTGAACTATAAGGAAAAATAATAGGCACATTACAAACCTTTATTCCTATAGTACCATCAACAACAGGGTTTGGGACTACATCAAGTTTAGGAATTGGTCTACTAAAACAAGAGGCAGACTCACTGTAATAAAGATCTATTTTTGTTTCATTTGTTACAATGGGAGGATTCGAATCAAATATGATTTCTGCCTTATTTACAATAGAGTCATAAGGAATGCAGCTATCTATTGGGTGAGTATATTTGGGTGACATTATACTTGTAACTAGACTTAAGTGGAGTTTAGTTGTTATAGAGAAAGTAATGTATCCCTTTGTTTTTTCAGGATTAGAAGCTCCCAGTTGATTGAGCCCTGCTAAATTAATGTTATGAAATGTACATTTAAGTCTTCCTGTTATTGGGTTAAATACATAGGTAAAGCTATCACTAAGTAATATTTCAGGATGATAATGATCAATCAGATTTAGAGAAGAAAAATCAAGTTCATCAGGTAGCATATCATTGATGGTAACATTTTTTGCAGGTGATGTTCCAAGATTTTGAAAATTTATCCTGTAGTTAATTCTAGCCGGTAAACTTTGTAAATCGTCTAAAAATAATGTGCTTGTTTCAGTGTATTTTGAATTGGGATCCCAGCTCCCCACTGCTTGAGTTTTATAATCGTAGGCCTCCATAATTTCTATGCAATGTGGTGACTGACAAGTTTGCCTTAGCTCTGCCCTTAAATACAGGTCAGCAAGAGGTTCGCCAATTGCTCCAATAGCTGCAAGGCTAGTTTCTAAATCAACAAAAAAGCTATGCCCCTCTTGTGGGGAAAGACTTTCTAAATTGAATTCCAAATATCCATTGTAATTGGGCAATAAGGAATTATCCGATTTAAAACCTAGGTATATTTCATTATTAAAATCAATTGTACTTTGATATTCAAAATATTCTGTATTTATATAGAGTCTTAATTTAGGATCAGAGATAGTTGAAGCTGTTGAATTTTTATAATTAAGAATTACCAAAGATGAATAACCAGGCCTTGGTGCTCTATCTAACAAAAGCATAGGATTATCATTGAATGATATAGTGCCGCTTCCTTGAACGGAAATCTCTAAATTAAATGAAGGAGGGGGAGGAATCGGTGAATATCTGGGAGTAGCAATCATCATTACTTCAAGCGTTTCAGTCGCAAAGTAAGTATGAGAGGGACTATCCTCAAAACTATAACTTCCATCTCCAAAACTCCAAAAATAGGTATAGAAAGCATCCGTACTCTCTAGCGGGTAGTCATTTATAATGTTCGTTTCATTCGGGTAAAACTGATACACGTAATCCCCATTGGAATTTTGGCTTTGAACAGTTGAAAAGTAGATGCTATTTTGAGCCTTTAAAACAGTAGTAAGTGAGCAAAGTAAAATAGTAAGCAAAATTTGAGTTAGTGGTTTAGTGTTTTTCATCTTGGTTTAAGTGTTATTTCATATGTAGTTAACATAAGTCAGCGAAACCTAACTATGCGGTTGATTTTTTTATATCCAATTTGTAAGAAGAAGTCTCCATATCACGAAACGTCATACTATATTATTAGTATTTAGAAGATTGTAATTAGTTTAGTATGTGGTTGGTATGAACTTAATTGATAGAATAGAAAACTAGAAATGCCTATATAAAATAAAAAGCAGCTATTCTAAGAATAGGAACTTTATTACCTATAAATAAATCTGTTCAAAATTGAATTTAAGGTGAAAATAAAATTCTAAAAGTTTCACAAGTCTAAGATTTTTACTTTGAAAATAAGTCAATTATCTACTTTTTACAACATTTTATTTTCTGTAAATATCAACATATCAGTCACTAAAAACCAATAACTTTTCTAAACAGAAAAACCATTTTCTTATCCCTTATTCATAATGATAAGGGAGTATAGCTCTCATCCACTCTCTCAAGTCAGCCAATAAATATTTTTTTCATTCAATAGGTTAGGTTTTAGAATTAAAAGGAACCAAGTAAAAGTGAAATCGATTTCGAAGGGAAACTCTGAACCCATAAATGAGGAGACATTTAAAATAAACAAAATGAAAGAGTACCTAAACAAATTGTACAAAAGATCAGAAAAATTAGTATTGATTTTTGCGCTTACTATAAGCGGAATAACACTTATGGCACAGCCTCCAACTCCCAATCAACTTGAAGAACCACTGTCTGCTTATTACCCTGGAATAGAAGAATTTTATTTGGCTCAACTAAGGGCTTGTAATAATAAAATTCATGTATTTATGGAGTTCCAGCCCGTTTCTTGGATTGATAAAATCACAAGACAGCCTGTTACAGTTTCTTCTATTGAAGTAATTCCAAAAAGTAATCCATTAAAAGTAAAAAGAGCAGATTTGGCTTCACAGTATATGATGGAAATATATGATCTTACACCTAATAGGAATGATCAACTTGAATTTACACTCAACACTTACGACTCTCGTAATAATTTATTGTCAACTCAATCGATTGTTAGGTCTACTCGAAGAACTGGAGAAGTTGTAGTATCTGACAGATTATTTGCAGATATATATAACATGAAACAACAGCATTCAAACAACATCTTTAGTTATTTCTGCGGCAAAAAGTACAGTAAGATTGAGTTGTTGGCCTTCTTTCAAGATTTTCTTGAATTGAGTGAAGCTGAAATCTGCAGGTTTGAAGTATTATATAATATAGCACAACTACAAACTAGTTTTACAAATGATGAAATTGTACATTGGACAAGTAAATATTGCGATTTACTTGAGGATTACTGGGATGATCAATTCGTTGGACCAGATACAACTAACCAGGACACAAGTGACTGTAATTGTAAAATAATTAAATCTTCTACTTTCGTGGATCATAGTGCAGGAGGAGTAACAGGTGTTCCGCTAGAAAACTGCCCAGATGTTGGGGTTACTGAAGGAAGTAAGATCAAGTCTCACACTGGAACGATTCCTCGTTCGAATGAAGACCAAAACTGGATCGTAAATACTTGGGCTTATATGGGAGCGGCTAAATCTTTATATACTATTTCTCAACATTGGGAAGGTGGTGATGAAAATAGTAATCTGAATCACACCTTATTTAACAGCACCTTAAAGTCTAGTGTTAGTTTTCAAATGAAATGTTATGACCCCTATAGCGCAGAAATTGATACTACCTGCAGATGTGAAAAATATATAACAACGTCTGCTCAATATGTTTCAAAAGTAATAGGACAAGCCGGTACTGAAGGGAGTGGATTTCCATTAGGTGGAAATTCAGGTAAGGTAAAGTCTTGTATGGAAGATTTTGCATTTTTCACACGATTCACAAGGACTGAGGGAACAGTACTAGATGATGGATTTGCTGTTTCCTGTGTGGAGTGTGAATCAACTGATACAAGTAGCATTTGGACAACTTTAACAAGTATTAAAGATGGGTTGACAGATGTTATTCCTATCTTTTTGGATTCAAATAGTGGTTTTACGGATTATTTTGACGGGGCAATTACTGTTGGACAACTAATTGAAGATATCTTTTTTGTATCAACGCCTCCTTGCGGTCAAAATACAGATACTACTTACTTCTTAATTAATAAAACTGATCATTTTACCTTGACTCCACAAAATGATTTTGTTTCGTACATAATAACCAGTCGGGTATCTAACATTACGGACTTTGAAAATGATGAATCCTGGAGTGAGTTGCATTTAATTTCTGACTATTATCTTGCTTCTGGTTTGGAGTCCTCTGGTGATAGTTCATGTTGCAAGGAAAAAGTTGGCGCTTACCTTATTGGTAACTTATCCGAATTTCAAGAAAGCAAGTTGCTTCAGGTTAGCGGGTCAGGTACAGATAACGGAACATATAATAATCATAGCTTTACTGTTCAAGACCCTTTAAAAGGCAATAGTTATCTAGAACTAGGTGGTTTATATCAAAATAGTCCAAACTCCTTGTTAAGACTTCAAAGAGATGTTGCTTTATTCTTTTTCACAGTTGACGCTGATTTTTTGGAAGATGTATTTGGGATAGAAGATTGTGGCCCCGGATGCCAACAAGAAGTAGATTGTTACTTCAATTGTGGATATTGGGGTACTTGTCATGAAAGTGATACATCATCTGTGCCAGTAAAGCTCAGAATGAAATATAATTCAATAGACAATTCTTCAGAATACAATATTTACCCCAACCCTATTGAAGAAGGGGCTAAACTTTCTATAGAAATTGGTCAATCTGATGATTTACAAGAGCTATTTATCTTTACAATGGATGGAAAGTTATTGCATCGTCAAAAGATTGAACAAGGCCAACAATTATTAGAAATTGATAGTAATATATTGACTAAGGGTATCAATATGATTGCTATAAAAAAGGGAGGAGATACTATCTACTTCAAAAAACTGATCAAATAAGTCAGAATTATAAGAGATACACTTTGTCTATTAAAGGCCTCACGCTCGTGAGGCCTTTTTTGTTGTACGACTAATAGAATTAATTCTTGCTGACTTTTTCCTCAGTACAAATAAAAAGTATAACACTCTACCCATAAACACATAATTTCTTTTTTTCATAACTCTAAGATATTTGTTTATAACAAACGGTCTTAAATCTTATGTCCGAATAAATGTACTAACTCCATTGTTTTAATTCTCCATTTGGAGCCACAGTATTTACAGGTATATCCCATTCAAAGCTACGTGTAGCATCAGTGGCAGCAAGGAGAATTACCAATCAACTCCCTTACGGGTTACATTCCCTGCACTATCAATTTTCTTAACTACCTCATAATATTGGAGAAGCGAATCCATTTTCGAAGTTGCTTTCCTTATTAATCCCTCAAGCTCTCCTTGCTTAAATTCAATTTCTCTAAACGCTGTAAAGGTTGGATTCAAACCTGTAATCTTAAACCACCGCCCTCTTAGAAAAAATGAATAAAAGGGACTTTCATATTCATTAACGAGTACAGCTTCATTATCAAAA
>JAESST010000064.1 GCA_016763995.1 Flavobacteriales bacterium
TAAATTATTTTTCATTTTTTTTTACTTTTTAGGATAGAAACAAAGATAGAAAAACTAAGGTGTACGGCTTTATTTATTTCATATTTATTTGTGTTAACCAAATATGAATTACTACCTTTGCCTCGGGTAAGTCTTATACGACCAGCTCCTATTGAATCCCCCAGGGTCGGAAGACAGCAAGGGTAGATGGTTGAGCGGTGCGATGTAAGTAGCTTACCCATTTTTTGTGCCCTTATTTTTGTAATCTAAAGCCATTGCAATTGTTAAAATCTTTTTTTGCATTCCCCTCCTCTCCTCACTAACTTCGCAAAAACTAAAACAACAATTGAATGAAATTTTTTATTGATACAGCCAACCTAGATCAAATCAAAGAAGCCCAAGATATGGGAATTCTAGATGGTGTAACGACTAACCCATCCTTAATGGCAAAAGAGGGAATCAGTGGAACAGAAAAAGTAAAACAACACTACATTGACATTTGTAACATTGTAGATGGAGATGTAAGTGCTGAAGTTATTTCAACTGATTTTGATGGTATGATTAGGGAAGGTGAAGCTTTAGCAGCTTTACACGAGCAAATTGTTGTTAAAATTCCAATGATCAAAGATGGCATAAAAGCAATCAAATATTTTTCTTCTAAAGGAATTAGAACAAATTGCACCTTGATATTTAGTGCAGGACAAGCATTGCTTGCAGCAAAAGCAGGAGCGAGTTACATTTCTCCATTCTTAGGAAGATTAGATGATGTTTCTACTGATGGGATCAACTTGATTGATGAAATTAGAATGATTTTTGACAATTATTTCTTTGAAACAGAAATCCTTGCAGCATCTATCCGTCATCCAATGCATATTATTGATTGTGCCAAAATTGGCGCTGACGTAATGACTGGTCCTTTAAACGCTATTACTGCACTTTTAAAGCACCCCTTAACTGACATAGGTCTTGCTAAGTTCTTAGAAGATCATGCAAAAAACAACTAAGTAAATGCTGATAAAGCTTTATGAAGAATCGACCAATCCACGTAATTTAAAACGCATAACTGAGTGTTTGAATGACGGTGGATTGGTTATTTACCCAACAGATACGGTCTATGCTCTTGGGTGCAGCATTACGAGTCGTTCTGCTATTGAAAAGGTTGCCAGAATAAAAAATGTAAAACCTGAAAAGGCAGATTTCTCTTTTGTATTCTATGATTTGAGTCACATTTCTGAATACACCAAACAATTTGACACAAGAACATTCAAATTGTTAAAAAGGAATTTACCGGGTCCTTTTACTTTTATTCTAGAAGCGAACAATAGCATACCAAAACTCTTTAAAAACAAAAAGAGGACGCTTGGAATAAGAATTCCTGATAATTCTATTTGTAGATCTATTGTTGAACATTTAGGTCATCCAATTATCTCTACTTCAATTTATGATGAAGATGAAGTATTAGAATACACGACAGATCCAGAGCTTATCTATGAAAAGTATCAGAATAAAGTAGACATTGTTGTTGATGGAGGTTATGGCCATAACGAAGCATCAACGGTAGTTGATTTGACGAGTGGTGAAGCTGAAATTTTACGACAAGGAATTGGAGAACTTGACGACTAAAAAAGTGATTTAGTTTTAGTGTCTTCGTTTAAAAATAACTCGTGTAGCTCCATTACTTGAGGAAGTAATTCCTCTTTTCCATCGTTGAGAATAATAAAGTCAGCTAATTGATTCCTTTCTTCATCGTTAATTTGGTTAAGCATTCTTCCTTGTATTTGTTCAACAGAAACACCATCCCTTTTTTTCACTCTTTCTATTCTAATGTCTCTCGGACAAAAAACAGTAATTACTTTGTCTAAATCTTGATATTGACCTGTTTCAAATAATATTGCTGCCTCTTTTACTACATAAGCTCGTTTCTCATTCTTTTTACACCAGCTATCAAACTCAGCCTTTACCCTTGGGTGAACCAATGTATTCAACTTAGTTAATTCCTCAGGATTATTGAAAACCAATTTAGCCATTCGCTCTCGATCTAAACTTCCTGTAGAAGTGTACATGTCGGAATCAAATGTCTTTTTTACCTGTTCCTTTAGATAATTATCATTATTCAAGAGATCTCTTCCTACTTCATCAGATGTAAAGACTGGCACGCCTAAATTTTTCAAAATATTACACATAGTAGACTTCCCACTTCCAATACCTCCTGTAATTCCAATTTTCAACATCCTCTACTGCTTAATAATGAATTCGACTTTCTCCGGTTCAATTCTTAATAATCTTGCAAATGAAGGAGTACCAATTAACTTCACTTGCAGTGTTTTTTTATCCCTTAAATTACCATTAATCTTAACTTTAGCTTCTATCACACTTTCTGTGAGCTGTTCGTAATTTGACAAAGGAACCAAAAATACAGCTTTCACTTTATTTGGAAAAGTTCGAATAGAAACATCACTTCCATCTGTAGATATAGGTACGTCAAATACTTTTTCCGTGAATTTTTCTACTGGGATCAATATTTCAATTTTAGAAGGTTCAATAGTTAATCCATTTAATGTTTCATCTTTACTAAAGTCATAAATAATCTTTAATGAATCACTGATATCCTCTCTCTTAATTTCTTGCGTTATCAAATACTTCAAGGTATCCATCCGTTCTTTCGCTCCTGATACCTTTATTAATTTAGGCTTGATTAAAACTTCTCCTATTAAGTTAAAGCTACTTTCGAAAGAAAGGTCAAGTTTTGGAATAACGCTTAACATTCGTTCTACTCTCCTATCCGTTTTAAAATGAATAGAATCTAATAAAATCCTCTCTAAACGCAAATCTTTATCTAGCGAGTTGTAGATTTCATTTTCTAAAATTGAAGTAGCTATTCCAGACCTATAAGTACTTAGCTGACCTGCCTTTGATAAATCTACCCGAATTGAATTTCTATTCAACCTCATTTGTTCTCCTAGCAATTCGAATCCATTCCCACTTACTTGAATGGTAATATTCTGAACAGGATCTTCCGTTAAGATGAATGATTTATTATAAGAAGTATACTCCAGAGGAATTGTCAAATTAGTCGTATAAGACTTAGACAATGAAGATAAAAACCAGAAAAATGTAGATATCATCAAACAAAAAAAGAAGATAGAAGCTCGTTCATTGAGCTTTATCTTCCCTTTTTTTGAATCAAAAATTAAACTTTTGATTTTATTCTTCACAGTATATTTTACTTTTAGTGAAAATACAAAAGTTAAGTCTACTTATTTGGTATTTTTTGAAGCAACTGATTCAGTTGAAAAATCAGAAGAAATAGCAGCTTTCTCAATTGTCAACTTCATATCATTCCCAATCTCGATAATTGCTGTATTTTCTTTAAGTTCAACAATTTTACCGTGAATACCACCTATGGTAACCACCTTGTCTCCTTTTGCAATACTTTCTCTAAACTTCTTCGTTTCCTTTTGCTTTTTTAGCTGAGGACGAATCATGAAAAAGTAAAAAACAACAATAATAAGAATCAATGGCATAAAATCCATGATTCCACCTCCACCAGTACTTGGTGACATTAAAAATATATTTAATAGCTTCATTATAGTGCAGGTGTTTCAGGTGTAACAGGAGCTTCAGGAGCCAAAACGTCTCCTTTAATAGCTAATACCATTGTGTTAGGAACTGTGTTTGCTACCAATGTAACAGTTTTGTTTTGACGTCCTGATTTACCATTACTGTCAAATACTACTTCAATTTCTCCACTTTCTCCTGGAGCAATTGGATTTCTTGGCCAAAGTGGTACAGTACAACCGCAGCTTCCTTTTGCATCAGATATAATCAAATTAGACTTTCCAATATTTGTAAACTTGAATATACGTTTCACTTTCTCGCCTTGTGAAATTTCTCCAAACTCAATTACCGTTTCTTCGAATTCAAATTTTGCCGCCTCTTCTGGGTCTATAATAACTCCTTCTTCAGCAGTACTTGGGTTGTTGATTAATTCTGTGCTTACTCCTTCCGTCTTCGTTTCAGCAGCTTTTTCATTGTTACAAGCCGATAGGGTTACCAAGGCTATGCAAGAAGCTATAATTGCTATTCTTTTCATAATTCTAAATTTATTGCATGAGACCTCTTCCGGTCTTTTTTAATTGATTTTCTCTTTTAAATTGTGCTAAAAGCTTATCTAATACTCCATTGATAAATATTTTGCTCTTTTGAGAACTAAACATCTTTGATAATTCTATGTATTCATTCAATGAAACCTTAACTGGAATAGATGAAAAACTTAAGAATTCTGTAATGGCCATTTTCATCAAAATAACATCCATTAAAGCAATTCTTTCTACCTCCCAGTTTTGGGTTTTTTCATCGATTAGCTTAGAGTTTTCCTTATTATTAGTAATTACTTTTCTAAAGAGGTTTTTCACGAATCGATCATCTTCCTCTTCGTCTTTATACATTTCAGGCAAGGTCTTGTATCTATCCTCAGCTTTAACTTTCCCAATGTATCGTAAAGCCATATTTATAGAATAATCACTATCCTCAAAATCCCAATAGATACTTCTTTCTTGAAAATGCTGATATAAATCATCATTATCTAATAAGAACTTAGTGTATATCCTCTCTACAAACTTTCTATGTGCTGCAGGTTGATCTTCTTCTTCTAAGAAGTTTTGATACACTTCGCTGTCTTTAATCTTTTTCCAAAGCTTACGAACTAAATCAGTATCTGCACTCCAAGAAATCTTTAGATCAGTTGCTTTTCTTTGCAAAGCAGCATTTTTTCTTAAAGCTTTAATCACATAACTATCAACAAACCTTCTATTCGGATTAAGATCTTCAGGAGAAGGAAGGGATTTGTTTCTTGCCTCTTCCATTTGAACCTCTGCAGCATTTGCCAACTCTACCGGTAACAAAAGGTAATATAAATACAGTTCATAGACTCTCTGGATACTCATCATTAAACCCTTTTCGGCTTTAACCATGTCCACATCTTCTGACTGAAAAAAGGCATACAATGATTGCATGACCTTTACACGAAGTAATCTTCTATTAAGCATCTAGTTAGAGTACACTTTTTATTTTTGCTATTGCTTCAATTCTTTCTTCAGCAATTTTCATTGCGGCAATTTGAGGCGTTAAGCCTTCTTTTGCAGATTTCTTGAAAATATCTGTTGTTGTATGATAGATGTTCTCTGTTAATTCCATCGCTCTTGCTTCTGAAATTCCTTCCACCTCTCTATAAACGTTAATCAATCCTCCTGCGTTAATTAAGAAATCCGGAGCATAAACAACTCCCTTTTCCATTAATCTTCTTCCGTGAATCTTTTCATCTAACAATTGATTATTTGCAGCTCCTGCAACAATGTTGCATTTTAAACGATCAATCGTATCATCGTTCAATGTTGCTCCTAAAGCACATGGAGCGTAGATATCCATATCGCCATCATAAATTGCATCTCCTTCGATAACACGAGTTCCATATTTCTTTGCAATAGCCGCTACTCTTTCTTGGTTAATGTCTGCAATGGTAACAATTGCTCCTTCTTTAGAAAGGTGCTTCACCAATGCTTCTCCTACATGACCAACTCCTTGAACAGTAACTTTTTTTCCTTCTAAAGCATCAGAACCATATTGCTCTTTTGCCGCTGCCTTCATTCCCATGTAAACACCGTATGCAGTAACAGGAGAAGGATCTCCACTACCACCTAATGACTCAGGTAATCCACTTACGTGAGTCGTCTCCATGTTCACCCATTCCATATCTTTTGGGCTAATTCCTACATCTTCTGCTGTAATGTACTTTCCGCTTAAGCTTTCAACAAACTTTCCAAATCTTCTAAAAAGTGCTTCTGATTTTTGAGTGTAAGAGTCACCGATAATAACAGCTTTACCTCCACCTAAATTTAATCCACTAATAGACGCTTTGAATGTCATTCCTCTTGAGAGGCGCAAAACATCATTTAATGCTTCTAATTCATTGTTGTAATTCCACATTCTTGTTCCTCCAAGTGCAGGGCCCAATGTTGTGTTGTGTATTGCTATAATTGCTTTTAAGCCACTCGATTTATCTTGACAAAAAACAACTTGTTCATGTTCGGTGTTGAACATTTTAGAAATAACAGGATTCATGTCAACCGCTAATTCTTCTCTATCTAAAACATCTTTCATTCCTTCGATTTATGTTGATTTAACAAAATACTTTATCCTAAATTTGCTAAGCTTGAGAGCTTCACCAATCGGGGTGCAAAAGTACCTATAAAAATCAAGTTTTAAAAGCAGTAAAATTGCCCATGAAATCTCTAAAATACCTCAACAAATATCTTTGGAAATATCGTTTTCGATTAGGGTTGGGAATCATTTTTGTAGCTACTTCAAATCTATTTGGAATTTTCCCTCCTCAACTCATCAGAGAGGCATTTGATGTAGTTGCGGAGTCTGACGAGATGCAGGCTATTTTATCTGAATCAAAGAAAACTTCGGTCGATAAAAATACCTCAACAAGTTTTCTTTCTGCTTACACTGAAGAAATGAGTTTAAAAACCTCACTAATCTTTTTTGCCTCGCTGGTTCTATTGATGGCTTTGTTGAAAGGAGTATTCACCTTTTTCATGCGTCAAACCATTATTGTTGTTTCTAGATTGATTGAATATGATTTAAAAAATGAAATCTACGAGCATTATCAAGTATTGAGCATGTCCTTTTATAAAAAGAACAATACCGGTGACATCATGAATCGTATTTCAGAAGATGTTACTCGAGTGAGAATGTATTTAGGCCCGGGTATTATGTACACCATTAACTTAGCTCTATTATTTACTTTGGTGGTTCCGATCATGCTCTCTATCAGCGTTAAACTTACCCTATTTTCATTAGCTCCCCTACCTATTCTTTCTCTCATTATTTATTACATCAGTAGTAGAATCAATAAGAAAAGTGAAACTGTACAAAGACAGTTGTCGCTCCTATCAACTTTCACTCAAGAGAGCTTTTCAGGTATTCGAATTATTAAATCTTTTGTGAAAGAGAAATACATGAATACTGTATTGAAAAAAGAAGCTGAGGATTACAAAGAAAAAAACCTAGATCTTGTAAAGTTGGAGGCTTTCTTTTTTCCGACTATTATGGCTCTAATCGGCTTAAGTACCATTCTTACTGTATATGTTGGTGCACTGGAAATTATCCGAACAAAAGGAACTGAAGCCCCAATTACCATAGGAAACATTGCCGAATTTATTATTTACGTAAACATGTTGACATGGCCTGTGACCTCCTTGGGTTGGGTAACTTCTATTGTACAACGAGCGGCGGCTTCTCAAACTAGAATCAACGAATTCTTAGAAACCGAACCGGATATTAAAAACCCGACAGAAAAAACTGGGAAAATTACAGGTGAAATTGAATTCAAAGAAGTCTCTTTTGTTTATCCAGAATCTGGAACTAAAGCAGTACAGCAAGTAAGTTTCAAAATTAAACCTGGGGAGACATTAGCTATTATTGGGAGAACAGGTTCAGGAAAATCGACCATTGCCGACTTAATTTGCAGACTGTTTGATACTACTTCGGGGCAAGTATTAATCGACGGACAAAATATTGATTCAATTAACTTGAATAGCTTAAGAAGCGAAATTGGTTATGTTCCTCAAGAGGTATTTCTCTTTTCCGATAGCATTCGAAACAACATCTCCTTTGGAATTACGAATCAAAAAGTGAGTCTTGAAAGGATTAAAGATGCGGCTAAAAAGGCAGCGATACATTCCAATATTTCTAGCTTTAAAAACAAGTATGAAACTCAATTAGGTGAAAGAGGAATTACCCTATCGGGAGGGCAAAAGCAAAGAATTTCAATTGCAAGAGCCATCATTGATCAACCTAAAATTTTAATTTTAGACGATTGCTTATCAGCGGTTGACACTGAAACGGAGGAGGAAATATTGAGTAATCTGAAACAAATTATGACGAACACAACTTCGGTAATTATCAGCCATCGAATTTCTTCTGTGAAACATGCCAATCAAGTATTGGTCATGGATGATGGAAAGATTGTAGAGCAAGGAACGCATACTGAACTATTGGAGCTAAAAGGGCCGTATTTTGAGACCTACCAAAAGCAATTGTTAGAAGATCAGAAAAAAGTAGCCTAAGTAATTAGGTAATTACAGAATCATCATTGAATCTATAAAGCAGCTTCATATTCACTGTATTCTGCAAATATTACATTAAAGCTTGCTAGCTTTATTTTTAAAATGGCGTCTTCTCCGCATTTCATAAAAGATACCTTAGTTTTTCCTGCTGGTACCTCTTGATTAAAATTAGAAATAATTTTCAATTGGCACTCAATACGTTAAATTTAGATTCTCTATTCTGTTTAGCAACAACTAAAGTAGATTTATTCTAAAAAATAGGTTAACTCAATTTTTATTAGATTTGTTAGGATAACATAAAACAAAAACTATAGATTAAAAAACTACTAAGGAAGATGGATAATGAGCACGAGGGTTCAAAGCGAAGAACCGATGATATTTTTTCAAAATCGCTAAGAGCAGGAAATAGAACATATTTTTTTGATGTAAAAGCTACTAAGTCAGAAGATTTATACTTAACAATAACAGAAAGCAAAAGAAGGTTTAACAACGATAACGGGAAATTCTTTTACGAAAAGCACAAACTTTTCTTATACCCTGAAGACTTTGCCAGTTTTCAAGAAAACCTTCAAGACACTTTAGATAAAATTTCAGAATTAAACGGTGGAAAAGAAATCATTACTAGAGCTGAAATGGATGAACAAAGAAATAAAAACGAGGCTGAAAAAGTAAAGCTTCCTTCTGAAAGTTCGGAAGCTTCAAAACCATCTACTGGTTTCTCAGATGTTAGTTTCGAAGATTTATAAGCAACAAGAGATCGTCTGAAAAGTCAATACAACGGTTATTGTGAATAAAGTGACGTAATCTGTTCTTTATAAATCAATAATTTATAGATTGCGTCCTTCCCTGCAATGACTTAAAAGAAAATTTTTCAGCCCCTCCCTTTCTTTTTTCTATGAAAAAAACAGTTTCATTATTGTTATTTGTATTTATGCAAATAGCTCTTTTTTCACAAGCCAAAGAAGATACCCTTTCTATTAATTTTAGAGATATGGATATGCTTTGTTCTCTCGTTGGAGTCGGGATTCATACAGCAAGAACTAACTCTGAATATAACGACATTGAGTTTTCTGCAGATAAAGAAGCGGGATGTAAAAGGTTTAGGAAACCCAAAATTGACTTTAAAAACTATGCGCTTATTGGGTATAGGAGTGTAACCAAAGGCTGTTTTGCTCCAACAATTAAAAAGAAAATAACGAAAGAAGACGAAAGCATTACTGTACACCTAACAGTTGAAAGAAATGGAAAATGTAATCGTGAACAGGACGTATACTTTTGGTGTGTTATTCCTAAAGAGGAATTCACTAAAAAACACTGGTAGATGTTGATGAACGAATTTTCTTGCCAGACGAAGAGAGAGTAGATTAGTTCTCTCTCAAAAAAAAGGATGCATCACTACATCCACAACAACTGAAACTACTCACAATGTGCTAATTGTATTTAACTTATTACATTTAACATTATGAAGAAGCCCCTATTTAACCTGATAATTATTCTGTTTTTAGGAGTGCTAAATTCATTTGCTCAAATTTCTGTTATAGAGTCTACTGATATTGACTTTAATTGCTTTCCCAATAAAGAAGCGACCTATTTGATTCAAAATCAAACCGAATTTGATGAGTTATTAGGTAAAAATAAATATAACTCAAATTGCACTATCCCTGAAATAAATTTTTTAGAGTATTCGTTAATTGGTTTTTGGAGTATGGTAGCGGGATGCCAATGGCCTACAATTGAGGACAAAATAATAGATAGTAGTGGTTTTATCAACATCAATATTAAAGTCATACAACATGGGCGTTGTAAACGTTCTAATTATGCAAAATTTTGGGCTCTGGTTCCA
>JAESST010000065.1 GCA_016763995.1 Flavobacteriales bacterium
AAATAAAGAAAAAATTAAAAATTTGGCTAAGTGCAAGTCCGAAAGTTCAGTTCTCTGAATTCCCGTACTAACCATAGCCGAGACGTTGTGTTTCATTAAAGAAAAAGCCAACCGCACATTAAGCACATTTGGTTTTTGCCAACGCACAAACCAATCCCTAAAAAACCAAAAGAGCTTAATCTTTCCACCCCACCTAAGAGTTACGATTTTGACTTTCTTCTTGTTGGATACATGACTTGTTGCTCTTTGAATTGACCGATTTCCTCTCTAAGTGTTTGGTTGATGTTTTGGATTAAATCATTTTGGAATTTCATAATACCCAATAGGTCGTGCATTGCATTTAGGTTTTCCAATTGCTTGTATACAATTTCTTCTAAATCAGCTTTAGTATATCTTTTACTCATAATTAACATTTAAAATGTTCATAAATAACCTTAATCGGTTCTTATAATGCTTTTAAAGCATAACAAAATTACTAAAAATATTTAATTGAATATAATAAAGCATAAAATAATGCTAAAAACATCTCAAATGAAGTTGTTATCTTTGAGGTTTAAGGATAAAAATTTGCAATGGACAAAGAAGTTTACAATCGCATTAAGGCAGTTTTAGCAGAAAAATCAAAAACCAATAACTGGCTAGCCGATCAGTTAGAAATGAACCGAACAACGGTTTCTAAATGGTGTAGGAATGAAATGCAACCAAGAGTTGAAACATTGTTTCACATAGCCAAAGTACTTGAAATAGACGTGAGAGAATTATTAATTTCTACGGAAGAACGTAAATAGATTACGGTCTGGAAATAGACCTTTGATTTAAAATGATATATTAATTGAAATATCTATATAAATGAAACTTAAAGAGAAAATTACAATAGAAGATTTTGGAGATAGCTCTTTTAAAGTTAGAGTTGTTGAGCTTGAAAATGAACAAAAGGCATCTTTTACTCATTATTTACACAATCATAGAAACGGTGTTTCTCAATTTTATAAAAAAGATGCTATTGCTTATGCGAAGGATCTTTTGACAAAAAAGTACCCTACTGAAAGTTTCACAAATAAAGTAGCAGAAGAGGCATTACAATACTTCCTCTTTGACTTTAAAAATTCAGTACCACTTCCAGAACCTAAAAAACAAAAATTTAAGTTCATAGATTTATTTGCCGGAATTGGAGGATTTAGACTTGCTTTTCAGAACATTGGTGGTAAGTGCGTCTTTACAAGTGAATGGGATAAATATTCCAAAAAAACTTATGAAGCAAATTTTGGAGAGGTTCCATTTGGCGACATTACAAAATCAGAAACAAAAGGCTATATCCCAGACGGGTTTGATGTTTTATGTGCAGGTTTTCCCTGCCAATCATTTTCTATTGCAGGAAAAAGAGGTGGATTTGAAGACACAAGAGGAACTTTGTTTTTTGATGTTGCAGAAATCATAAAAAAGAAACAACCTAAAGCATTTTTCTTAGAAAACGTAAAAGGTTTAAGAAGTCATGACAAAGGAAAAACTTTGGAGACAATTCTAAATACACTTAGAAACGATTTGGGATATTATGTACCTGAACCACAAGTTATAAATGCAAAAGAATTTGGTGTTCCACAAAATCGTGAACGCATTTTCATTGTTGGATTTAGAAAAGACTTAGAGATTACTGATTTTAAATATCCTAAATCAACTGACAAAAGTAAAATATTAGAAGACATTCTTGAAAAAGAAGAAGTCTCTGTTAAATACTACCTCTCTACTACCTATGTGGACACGCTTCGTAAGCATAAAGCTAGACATGCAAGCAAAGGAAATGGATTTGGATATGAGATAATTCCAGATGATGGAACTGCTAATGCAGTAGTTTGTGGTGGAATGGGAAGAGAAAGAAACCTTCTTTTAGACGACCGATTGACTAATTTCACACCAGTTACTAAAATTACAGGAGAAGTTAACCGAGAAGGTATTAGAAAAATGACTCCCAGAGAATGGGCTAGACTCCAAGGATTCCCAGAAGAATTTAAAATTGTAGTCTCTGATGCTCAAGCTTATAAGCAATTTGGAAATTCAGTTGCCGTACCAGCAATTCAAGCAACGGCTAAAAAAATTCTAGAAAAATTAACCAGTAAATGATTACAGGAAACAAAGGAGAATGGAGTGAAATATACACCTTACTCAAAATAATATCGGACAAAAATCTTTTTGCAGGTGATAGTGCCCTAAATAAAATTGAAGGTTTAATTTTTCCTATTATAAAAATACTGCGTGACGAATCAAATGGGACATATGATTACACTTATGACAATGATTTAATCGTAATTTCAGGTGACAATGAAGAATTTAAAATTCCGATAAATACCTTTCAAGAACAAGCTGTTTTCTTACTCTCAAAATTAAAAGAAACAACAACGGCAACTTTTTCAATTCCTGAAATTGAAACTTTCATGAGTTCTTTTAAATGTGTTTCGCTTAAAGCAAAATCATCTGTTAAAAGTGATATACGTATCGTAATACATGACCAAAGGACAGGTACAACACCCGAATTAGGTTTTAGCATCAAGTCTCAATTGGGTAAACCTGCGACATTATTTAATTCCTCCCAGGGCTCAAACTTCATCTATAAAATTGATAATGTAATTTTAACAGAAGCTGATGTTACAGAAATAAATACTTTGAATACTAAAAGTAAAATTCAGGACAGAGTAAAGTTGATAATTTCCAAAGGAGGGACACTAAATTTTCAAAATACCGAAGGCTCAATTTTCCAAAACAATTTGACTTTAATTGATAGTTTATTACCACAAGTTTTAGCTGACATGATAATTAATTTTAGTACTTCTCAGTACAACAAATTGTCCGATTTAGTTAATGAGATTGAAGAAAAGAACCCATTGAATTTTGATGTGTCTGACAATCATAATTTTTACAATTACAAAATAAAAAGACTTCTTTCAGATGTTGCGCTAGGAATGGTTCCGACTACTGTTTGGACAGGTCTTTTAGATAGCACAGGAGGATATTTAGTTGTAAAAGATGACGGTGAAATTTTATGTTATCATATTTACAACAGGAACGAATTCGAAGATTACCTTTTAGAAAACACTAAAATCATAAACCCAAGTTCTACCCGATTGAAGTTTGCTAAAATTTATAAGGAAGGTGATGATTGTTATTTTAAATTGAATTTGCAAATTAGATTTATAAAATAAAATGCCCGGAACTAAAGCCATACACATTGCCAAGTCGCTCAAAAACCAAACGCACGAGCCAAACTTGTCAAAGAGTATGTCTTTGCCAACGCTATCAACAGAACGGAAAATAAAGTACGAAAACACAACAACGTGTAT
>JAESST010000066.1 GCA_016763995.1 Flavobacteriales bacterium
CTGCAATTGGCTATTGTCTATTTTTACGCTGGCTTGGCAAAACTCAACTACGATTGGATAGTTAATGCCATGCCATTGAGAATTTGGTTACCATCAAAGTCCAACATCCCATTGATTGGTGGGCTTCTACAAGAAAGATGGCTTGCTTACTTTTTTAGTTGGTTTGGAGCTAGCTACGATCTCCTTATTCCATTTTTATTATTTATTAGGCGAACAAGGCCGGTCGCTTACTTTCTAGTGATTGTATTTCATCTGGCCACTTATTTCCTCTTTCAAATTGGAATGTTTCCATTTATCATGATTGGAGCTACCTTAATTTTCTTCTCAGAGGGCTTTCATCTTTCTCTTATCAATTGGGTTAAACAACGCCTTAATTCCCCCACAAAGAACAAACATATTACTTGGGAACCCAAACTCTCACCAAAGTGGAGTCTATCCGTATTGAGTCTCTTTTTCTTAATCCAGTTGAGCATACCATTTAGATCTACTCTTTATCCAGGGAATTTATATTGGACGGAGCAAGGCTATCGTTTTTCTTGGAGAGTTATGTTGATGGAAAAAGCTGGCTACGCCATTTTTCATGTAACTAATCCAGAGAATGGAAGAAATTGGGAAGTCAACAACTACGACTTCTTAACTCCCAATCAGGAAAAGATGATGAGTACCCAACCTGATATGATCTTACAGTTCGCTCTTTTATTAGAACAACATTACCGCCAAAAAGGAATTCAAAATCCCAAAATAACAGCAGAAGTTTATGTAACACTAAATGGAAAACAAAGTCAGCTTTTTATAGATCCAACAGTCGATTTGACGCAAATAAAAGATAGTTTTGCCGCAAAAAAGTGGATTTTACCCTTCGACTCTTCTAGGAATGAATAAAGTGCTATTTTTCTTTTTATTTTTCATTAGCTATCAGGGCTTTACTCAGAAATATGCAATCATAGGGAAAGTAACATTTCCTGAAAATAGATCCAACGAAAAGGTTGAAATTTTATTACAAGAAGAAAATCGCTTCACTAGCTTATCAGAATCGGGAACATTTCGCTTTGATTCTTTAGTTCCTCAACAATACACCTTAAGCCTTTTCGCAAGCGGATATCAATCGCTTATTAAAGTTATTGAAGTTACTGATAGAAATATCACACTTGAGCTTATTTTGACTCCTCTACAGGGTAAAATTGGAACCATCACCATTATAGAAGAAAAAGATAACTACTACGGAATTACACGTCTTAAACCAGTAGAAGGAACAGCTATTTACGCAGGCAAAAAGAGTGAAGTTATTCAACTAGACGACATTTCAGCCAACTTAGCAACCAACAATGCAAGACAGATATACAGCAAAGTAGCTGGCTTAAATATTTGGGAGAGTGATGGCGCAGGAATTCAATTAGGAATTGGAGGAAGAGGACTCAACCCCAACCGTGTTTCTAATTTTAACACAAGACAAAATGGATATGATATCTCCGCTGACGCATTAGGCTATCCTGAGAGTTACTATTCTCCGCCAACAGAAGCCATTGAACGAATAGAAATTGTCCGCGGAGCAGCATCTCTTCAGTATGGGACTCAGTTTGGGGGCTTCATTAATTTTAAACTCAGAAATGCCCCTGAGAAAAAGAAACTAGAGTTTGTTTTCAGGCAAACTATAGGATCATTTGGACTATTTAATTCCTTCAATAGCCTTGGAGGTAATATTGGAAAAACAAAGCATTACTCCTATCTCCAATATAAAACAGGAAACGGTTGGAGACCCAATTCTGGTTTTGACGTCGTTAATTTTCACAGCAATTGGAGCCATCAGATTAATTCTAAATTAAGAGTTAGTGCCGAATACACATTCATGCATTACTTAGCGCAGCAACCCGGAGGTTTAACCGATTTCCAGTTTGAAGATGATCCGCAACAATCCAATAGAAATCGGAATTGGTTCAAGGTAAACTGGAACTTATTTGCAGCTCACCTAGATTACAAATTAGACGAGCAAACCGATGTTAACCTAAGGGCTTTTGGCTTAGTAGCGGGTAGAGACGCTGTTGGAATACTTGATCGAATTACAAGAGCAGATCTTCCTAATACAGAAAGGAACCTATTGAGCGATCAGTATAAGAACTTCGGCATTGAAGCTAGATTATTAAGAAGGTATTCTTTTTTAGAGAACACATCTATTTTCCTGATTGGTACACGTTACTACAATGGTTTTACAGATCGTAGTCAAGGAAATGGATCTACTTCTTCAACTGCAGATTTTAACTATCGAAACAACTCAGAACCTGAAGATTCAAAATATGAATTCCCTTCACAAAACCTTGCTTTTTTTACAGAAAATATCTTTTACCTCAATCCTAAAGTTACAGTAACGCCGGGAGTAAGATTTGAATACATTTCTACCAATGCAAATGGATATTACTTTGAACGGTTCATTGCCAACAATGGAGACACTTTATTTAATGATAGAATAGTTGAGGAACGCAACAACGATAGAAGTTTCTTGTTAGCTGGAATTGGATTGAGCTATAAACCGAATGAAGCTTTTGAGGTCTATACCAATTTCTCTCAGAATTACCGCTCCATTAATTTCAACGACATGAGGATTGACAATCCGAATTATCAAGTTGATCCAAACTTACAAGATGAAAAAGGCTACAGCGCAGATCTTGGTATTCGTGGAAATAAAAGCAATTGGTTTAACTACGATGTCAGTTTGTTCCTTTTAAGTTATCAGGGTAGAATTGGAACAACTTTAAAAGTGGATTCCGTTTTGTTTCGTCCATTTCGATTTAGAACTAACATTTCTGATAGCAGAAATATTGGGTTAGAAAGTTTTGCTGAAGTGAACATCCTTGCCCTTTTGGGTAAAACATCAAAACAAAAGAATTTGTCTGTGTTTTCTAATTTTTCTTTCATACAAGCCCGATACATCAATAGCGAAGAAGCTGCTTTCAAAAACAATGACGTAGAATTAGTTCCTCAAATTATTTTTAAAACCGGCCTAAGTTATCGTGTAAAAGACTTTCAAATCAGTTATCAATACTCCTTCACTTCTGAACATTTTTCAGATGCTACTAACGCCAACTTCTCAGCAAATGCAGTTTTTGGAACTATTCCAGCTTATTCAATTATGGATCTTTCTGCCAAATATATTTATAAGAAAAAGTGGACGCTTGAAAGTGGCATCAATAACTTACTAGATGAACGTTACTTCACAAGAAGAGCGAGTGGGTATCCTGGCCCAGGTATTATTCCTTCTGATGCTAGGAATTTTTATTTGACAGTTGGAATGAAGTTATAGAATTATCAATACTTTCCCTCAATACCCTTAAAGTATTCCACTAACAATTCTCTTTCTTCATCACTCAAGTCTGCATCTCTATGAATTAAGGTATATGATTCTAAAGGCATTTCTCCTTCTTCTATCTCTTCCCAAGCTTCTTCTGCTTTGTGTTCTTTTTTCTCTCCAGAATAGTTCCCCCATTCTGAAAAGTTAAGATGCTCTCTTCCTTCATTAATATGATCTTGTGTCCACCAAGAAACAACAGCTATATCAGTATACCATGGATAGTCAATTTGATTTGAATGACAGTCATAACAAATAGTCTTCAACATCAACTCTACTTTTTCCTCAGGTTGTTCAATTGCAATAAAATCGTTTTCTGAAGGCTCTATAAATGGGGTTTTCTCTGCTACAAACAGTTGGGTGATTGCAAAGATCAACACAACTCCTAATCCTATTTTATATTTCATTTTCTATGTATTAATAGCAATACAAGATAAGAAAACCAAGATATTAAATCCCTAAAATCTTCTGAATACTTGCCTTTTTTGTTGTTGAAATAGGAACAGTATCTCCATTTTTCATGACCAAATAATTGGATTTGTTTTTCCCGAGCTTCCCGATTTGATTTAGATTAACAATATGAGAATTATGACATCTCAAAAACAGATCCTCGGGCAATCTTTCTTCATAGTAACCGATCCTTTTACTGGCTAATATCTTTTTGTTTTTTAGTGTGAACTTAGTATAACTTCCATCGGCCTCAAGACTAACAATGTCTTCTGTGTTCACAATGAGGTATTCATCTCCGTCAAAAACAGTCAAGGTACTCATAGAAGAAGAGCTCCTTACTTTCTTTTTAGATTTGATCATCGATTTTCGAACAGCAAGTACTAGCTCTTCCTGTTCAACTGGTTTCATAATGTAATGCGTTGCATTTGCTTTAAACGCATCTAATGCATACTCAGAATAAGCAGTTGTAAAAATAACTGAGGTGGATGGAGGTAATTGAACATGCTTCAAAAAAGTAATCCCATCCATTTCCGGCATTTC
>JAESST010000067.1 GCA_016763995.1 Flavobacteriales bacterium
AGAACTTATTAAATTAAATAGGGATAAAACTGTTCTAAAACTTCAACAGCAGGTTGATATGATGAAATTGAAGTGGCAAAACTCTATCAAATCTGCAAGTCAAATACAAAAGCTTATTTTGCCAAAACAGAATGAAATAGAAGAATTGTTTCCTAACCATTTCAACTATTATAATCCGAAATATGAGCTTTCGGGAGATTTCTATTGGGTTCAAAAAATAGGGGATTTGAAGTTAATTGCAGTAGCAGATTGTACAGGACATGGAGTTGCAGCATCTTTATTGACGATCTGTTGTTACAATGGATTAAATCTAGCTGTGAAACAGTTCGGTTTAAAAAGTCCTGCAATGATCTTAGATAAAGTGAACGATATAATGAATGATTTTATGCAAGAACATGGACGTAATTATCATGACATGGGTATGGATATAGTGCTTTGTTCAATCGACGAAAAAAATAAAACACTTACTTATTCGGGAGCATCTAGACCTCTTTACATCATATCGGATCGCCTACAAATTAGTTTGCATTCAAATGTGAAACGCTATCTCCAAAGTTCATCAAATCCATTGTTCAAAATAAAAGGAAGTTGTTATTCTATAGGTAGTTCAAGCGATAACTTTAAATTAGAAGAACACACTATTAAATATCAAAAAGGAGATCAAATTTATTTGAGCTCAGATGGGTTTAGTGACCAATATGGCAAAGTTTCTAATAAACGATTCCAATCAGTCAATATGATAAAACTTCTATTATCAATTCAAAATGAAGATATGAAGGAACAACACCAAATTATTACACAAACATTTAATCTTTGGAAAGATGATGTGGAGCAAACAGATGATGTAACGATCTTAGGAGTTAGACTGTAAATGATAAGGGATGAACTGTATTATCCATTTAGAGTGCAAAATTACATTAAGAAAATAGCGAATAGTTTATTTTTCTAAATAAGATCTCTTTAATTATGAATTTACTACGGTTTCTAGAAATTTTCGGAATCAATGCCAACATCCAAACAAAGTAAAAATACATTTAATTACTTCATATCAAGCAATTACCCCCTACCCATAGGACTCTAATTAGAAAGCTAAATACGATAGGAACAAAATGATGCGCTTATCAGCCATTGCTTATAATACTTCGATTTCTAAGAAATCGAAAATAAACTCTTACGATGTATCATGCATCTAAAATAAGAGCTAGCCTAAAAGGCTTATTTGAAGTAAATTTTAGATGAGTTCTTGGCTTGAGAAAGGCTTAGCATTATTTGGTAGTAGTTCTGCTTTTTCCGAATCCCAGTTTCCAATCATATAAAATAAGTCTACAAAAAATTAATACTCCAATAACGGTCAGTACTGCTGAAGTTATTAAAGATAATATAGTTATTGTTTTAGTGATTTCCCCTCCCTAAGCGTAGTTTGTTACTACGCTTTCATATTTCATCTATTTGTAATAAATCATCTTCCGGGGTTTCTACCCATCCCACTAACTGAAAACTGAGCTAATGGATGGCTTGTTGATCTTTAATTTGAGACCCATCTAACTCTCTTCGAAATTAATTATCAAATCGCAATTAAAAATTGCTTGGAATATCCAAGCGTAGTTGCTCTTTTCCTACGCTTAGATTCTTCTTTTTATTTACATTCTACGCTGAGTAGGGAAGCATATTAGTCTGATTCTTTAGAATCTTAATCCATTTTCTGCCAAAAACTGGTTTGGCTGATATACAAGCCCATTGCTGCAAAACCTGTAAATCTGATCCGTTCATACTTAGAGTCCATATATAAACCTCCTGGCCAATTGTTCGGATGATCTGAATTGTCCAAGACCATCCAACCTCCTTTCTTAAGCTTCGAAAGCGATCTCTTGATGCATTCATTTCGATTGTTAAATTCGTTTGCTCCATCTACCAAAACCACATCGAAACTTTCATCACCCATTTCATCAATAAATTCCCAAGTAGTTTTATTCTCAGAAATATGGTAAGAAAAGTGATTTAGGGTGTCCTCATCATAACGCGATGAATTTATGTGATCGTTTAAAACATTATGCCATGTTAATGAGTGCTCAAACGAAGTTATCCAACATTTCTTTTCCAAAAACCATAAAGTAGAATTTCCTGAACCAAATTCTAATACTTTATGGTTCGGAAATACTATTCTATCCAATTTATTAATGGCATCAAATACAATAAATGGTATTGGTTTTCGTAAAATAAAACCTTTCCTTGTCTCCATGTACGTGGAGATTGCAGGAATAATATCTTTAAAAAATGAAACTTTAGGTAAATAACCATCAAAATCTTTAATTCTGGACCAAGATTTAACTGTATACTCGTTGACGTCATCTTTCCATGTTATCCTATATCGCCCAAACACCTTATCAAATCTATATTTATAATACGTTTTGGCAGGTGCGTTTTTTAGACCTTTAACGAAACGTTTCTTGTTTTTGGGCTTAACGGAAATTTGCATAATAAATTCGTTTTTAATAGTTAAAATATTAAATTAACACAACTATTTAAAAAAGTAAAAGTTAGTTAGAATGGCTTACATCCTTGGTTTCTTACATTTATTCAATAGTCTCCAACATCTGCATAATTAAACCATTCCATTGACTAACAGCAATAAACACTACACTTTCAAATACAGAATGATCAAAGCTTATTCTTTTCTTTCTTCTAAGGTGTCCTCTTTTTTGTTGCACTACCCCTTATTTATATTGCTCAGCATCAACACATGTAAGTGTATTGGCGTTTTGGCTAATTAGAGGAAGTAAACCTCCCTGAAAAAACGAAAGTCAGCGGACAGACTTTAGCTTCTTAAAAAGGAAATAATAAGGAATAAAACAATTAAACTAAATAGAATTGAGAGTCGAACTAAATGGTTCCTATTTTTCTTAGTCAGTGTTTTTACTTCTTTATTCTGCCCTAAATAAGAAATTACCTTAGCGACACTTTTTTCTATATTATCGGCGAAATTCTCATCTTTCACTATATAATCGCATATTCCATTTCTCATGAGGTCTAACACTACTGACGGTTCCTTTTGAGTTGAGATAGCTATGATAGGGATTTTCTCTATTATTTTAGAGAGTTCAACTCCATTCATTGCACTTTTATTTATACTGTTTAATTTATAATCCATAACCATTACATCCATCTGGTAATGCTTGTCCAATAACAATTCCTCTCCTGTAGAAAAACATTTCACCTTGCAATCAGACCTCTGAGACAACTCCCACTGAATCAATTCTCTTATAAATTCACAATCCTCAACAATTCCGATATTAAATTTCCTCTTCCTTATTTTCATAATTCTACTTTGTTAACAATATGATTCTTGCTCCCCTTAATAGATGCTCTCGATCGAAAATCATGATTTTCTGTCCTTTCTCCAAGCCATTTTTTGATCGTTATCAA
>JAESST010000068.1 GCA_016763995.1 Flavobacteriales bacterium
CTACATTCTTTAATAATTAAAGAAACTTCAGCTTTAAAAAAATTGTAGAAAGCAAAATACATTCTAATTTAAAATTAGAAGATATTTCATTTTTATGCAATATGAGTTTATCAACGTTTAAACGTCATTTCATTAAAGAATACAAAACGTCACCCGGGAAATGGCTTCAAGACAAACGACTTCAAAAAGCAAAAGAGACTTTAGAGCAAGGTAATTTAAACCCATCAGACATCTATTTAGACTTTGGCTACAACAACCTTTCAAACTTTAGTATAGCCTTTAAAAATAAATTCGGATTTAATCCTAGCGAAACATCTTCTTAATTTTTACATTTCAACTTGACCTTTTTTCATAAGTTATTGAACTGTTTTAGTAATTCGATAAGACAACTCTTATAGTTGATTTGCATCAAATTAATAACACGACTAAAACAGAAAATTATGAACATTACATTAACACAAGCAGAAAACGCAATCGTAGCAGCAAAACAAAAATCTATAGCAATAGACACAAAAATGAACATTGCAGTTGTGGATTCAGGAGCAAATTTAGTAGCATTCGGCAGAATGGATGGTGCTTGGTTAGGTTCGTTAGTTATTTCTATTAAAAAAGCAAAAACAGCTCGATTTTTTGATATGAATACCGGAATTATCGGAGAATTATCTCAACCAGGTCAGCCATTATTTAATATCGAACATTCAAATAATGGATTGATTACTTTTCCTGGAGGTGTCCCTATCAAAAATGCATCTGGAGATATAATTGGAGCTATTGGAGTAAGCGGAAGTTCGGTTGAAAATGACCACACAGTCGCAGAAGCTGGAGCATTAGCAATATAAGCTACTTACTAAGCTAGTATAAAGAGGATAATTAAAACTAATTATCCTCTTTATAATTTGAAAATATTATGAAAAAATATATTGCCGAATTTATTGGAACGTTTGCCTTAGTTTTTTGTGGTACGGGAGCAATAATTGTAAACGAACAATCCAATGGCAGTTTAGGTTTAATAGGAATCGCTTTAGCATTTGGAATAATAATTAGTGCTATGATTTATGTTTTTGGAAATATTTCTGGAGCACACATAAATCCATCTGTAACTATAGCTTTAGTAATAGGTAAACTAACGACAAAAAAGGAAGCTTTATTTTACATTTCAGCCCAAATTCTTGGAGCAATTTTGGCAAGTGGATTACTGAAGTTTATATTCTCTGAAAATTTAACATTGGGAACTACAATTCCTTCTGGTGAATTACTACAATCGTTTATCATAGAATTTGTGTTGACATTCTTTTTAATGCTTACTATTTTGGGAGTGACATCTAAAAAAGAATTTTCAACTATAGCAGGACTTATAATAGGATTGCTCGTTACTGGGCTTATTCTATTTGCAGGACCAATCTCTGGTGGGTCATTTAATCCAGCAAGAAGTTTTGCTCCAGCAATTGTATCTGGAAACATTACAGCGCTTTGGATTTATATAACTGCGCCAACATTAGGTGCAATAGTAGCAATGCTAATTTGGAAAGCATTTAATAAACCAGAATAAAAACCAGCAGAACTCAAAGGAAAATACGTTGGTGCCCAAAACCAAAGAAACAGAATTTAGAGAGTGTATTATAGAAACGTATTTTTAGGCTACTTTAACGAAAAGAAAATTAGAGACAAACAAGTATCAATTATACTGAGTCGAAATCTAGTGTAAAACATGTGACTTTAACTTTGTAAACCTTCTGCCTTAACGAACATAATAAAACTATAATCTCTTCGAATTTACATATCATCCCTTTTGTTACTATAGTCGAAAGCTTAAAACTGTATGCTAACATGCATGCTCCATTACCAGAATTCGGTATAGATATTTACAATAGCGATGTAGAAAAAGAAGATGTCATAATCCTCTCTAACAACGGTAATGGTAATAAAGGAATTCCTATTCGCTGTGATCATTACATTGTTGTTTTTTGTAAAAATGGCGAAGGATATAAACGGATTAACCATCATCGTTTTCATATAGTCAAAAATTCTGTTCACATTATAGAGCCAGGGAATATTCACTCTTTCAGTAATACTTCTAGTGATTTTGAAATTATAATTTTACTTTTTAAAAAATCTATTTTTTCAAAACTAGCTATTCCTGAACCGGTTCTAGACAAACTACTCCACATTGACTCTGAATGCACTCCGAACATTAAATTAAAGTCTCATGAATTTGCACGATGGAACAATAAACTCATTGAATTAAACGAAGAGTTAAAGCAGAGAAAATCTTTCTATAATGAAGCTGTAAATGGTCTTTTAATAAACCTATTTTCTAGCATCAAACGAAAATTAGAGCATCAAACTGCAACAATTCCTAAAAAATCCAGACAACAAGAGATATTCGACAGATACAAACAGCTTATAGAACAACACTTTAGAACTAAAAAAAAAGTGAAGGATTACGCAGATCTAATGGCTATCACTCCAAAACATTTAAGTGAAACCATTAAAGACCTAAGCAATAATTCAGCCTTACATTACATACATGAGCGTATCTTAAACGAAACAGAATACTTACTTGCATACTCAGATGCAAGTATAAGTGAAATTGCTTATTCCTTGAATTATAATAATCCTTCTCATTTTGGGCGATTCTTCAAATCCTATAGAGGTACCACTCCTTTAAAATACAAAAACAACTTTCGATAAGATTCTAAAAGGTTAGGTATTGTACACTTCATGCTATATAACACGCCAATAAAAGATCGAATACCGTAAAATTGGTTATTTAATCCGAAGTCTGGGTCTTTCCTCAGAATGGAATACCTCAGACATTTGTATCATAATTATTAATTAAAAAACAATATTATGAAAACGAAAAAAAAATTATTAACCGCAAGTTTAATCCTATTAACAATAGTAGGCTTTTCTCAAAATGAAAAGAGGTATTCAGAATTCCTCAGTGTAGACAATAGTGTCTTAACATTCATCGATAACCAAACGGGTTTATTAGCAAGTGTCAGAGACATTGAACCTGAAGTATTAAAGAACAATCTTAGAGCACTAGCTACAATGGCCAAAGTAGCAGAAATACCTGTTATTGTTACAACGAGTATGGCTGATGGACCAAACGGACCATTTTGGCAAGAGATACTAGATATCGTTCCTAATGCAATCGTTATTAACCGAGCAGGAGAAACTAACGCATGGGATAATCCCGAATTCAAAGCAGCTATCGAAAAGACCGGTAGGAAAAAGATAATTATGGCTGGATTGGTAACTGACGTATGCTTGCTTTTCCCCGCTTTATCAGCTGTAAACGAAGGATATGATCCTTACGCAATAATAGATGCTTCAGGAACTTGGAATAAATTAGTACAAGAAGTTACCGTTCAAAGGTTATCTCAGGCAGGAGTAAAAGTCTCTACATGGGGTTCTGCTCTTGCAGAAATGATGTATGATTGGAGAGCCCCAAAGGCTTACGAATTTGCAGGAGTACTTGGTCAGTATACTTCTTACGGGTGGATTTATGAAAGTTATTTATCACAACAAAAAACTAAAAAATAGAAATTATGGAATTAACAATCAAAAATAGAGAAGACCAGCACAGTGTTGCTCTTTTGGGAGGGAGATTACATGAAAATAAACCATTTTCCGGTGAACCACTTTTTTCAAATTTAATCTATTGGGCTCATGTAGAAGCTCCAGAAGAAGGAACTTTCTCAATGCACCCGCATGAAGGTATCGAAATCTTAACCTTTATTTTTGAAGGAGGTTTAGAACACTTTGATACAGCTACAAATGTTTGGACCCCACTTCATGCGGGAGGAGTTCAACTAATACAAGCAGGAAGAGGAGTTTCTCACTCAGAAAAATATATAAAAGGTTCAAGAGCTTTCCAGATTTGGTTCGATCCTGACTTTTCAAAATCTTTAAACAAGGACGCTTTTTATAAGGATTTTCAAGCAGATGTTTTTAGCTGGACTAAGGAAGGAGATTGGGATGTAATGATTTATGCAGGAATAAATGGACCTATTAAAACAGATGCTCCTGGTATTACAGCAAAGCGTTACAAATTACCTAAAGGAGAGCATTTTATTACGTTAACCAAAACAAGCACAAACTCCTTTTATTTAATGGATGGAGAACTTGAAATAGAAGGAAATACAATGAAAAAAGATGCTTTTACAAAAGTTGAAGGTGTTGAAAAGATTAAGATTAAAGTACTGGAAGAAAGCGAGTTATTCCTATTGGAATCGCCAACAGAAGTAGCATATCAAAAAGCTTATCGTTAAACAAAAAGGGGCTCTATGAGCCCCTTTTATAAACTTAAAACTATGAAGCTTAAACTTATAATTATCATTTTTTTTAGTTTACCACTAATCAGTGTTGGTCAAAAAAATTACGTTCTTTTAGACGCATATAGTTCTGCGACTATAAATTGTATCAACCATCTTCAATCTGGAATGAGAATACTGGTTAGTATCCCTACAAAAAAGGATTGGTTAGGTATAACGTCAGAATCTTTTGTTTTAGATCAAGGTTTTGGTCAATCTTTAATCGGAACAGAATTTAAAGTCTCCAAATCTTTATTCATTTCAACCTTAATAGGGATTTCAAACAATCCGGAAAATCCTTTTAGGTTGGGAACGTCAGCTCGTTATATAAGCCCAAAAATAGAAGGATTGTTAGTCTATCAATGGGGGCCGAAAACTGATTACTTCTATATTGCTAAATGGACTTTTAAGGTTAAGAATTTTAACATTGGAGCACGGTCACAGAGGTTTCTTAATACAGGAATCTATCTCAATTATCACCTTAATAAAATTTTAAGTATTTGGAGTCAAGTTGGTAAAGACTTTGAACTAAAGAATAATACTATTGCACTTGGAATAAGCGGAAAATTTTAGCTCAAACAACAGGAATAACAAAGGAATCGAACATTTAAAACCTGTATACCGGAAACAAACCTTAGTTACTATTGCTACGGTATATCCACTTATTCTTAAGAAGTAATTTAATATTGGGA
>JAESST010000069.1 GCA_016763995.1 Flavobacteriales bacterium
GATGAACGATCAACTTGCAGGCCACTTTTTAATTTCTCCAAGGCCACGTCATTCATGCCTCGGTTCATATATTCCACGCCCAACGAGACATACACGTCGGCAGGGCTTTTTTCTGCTCCTTGCAGGAACGAGCTTTCTTCCCTAATTTGTTGTGACTGACAAGCCGAAAGAACCAGCAGCATCAAAAGCATCAATAAACGCGAACCCCAATTCATCATAAGGCGACTTCCTGTTGCCGTCTTAACTGACGCTTTGTTTTATCTTTCACCTTACCCACTAACTGCCCACACGCTGCATCAATATCGTCGCCACGTGTTTTACGCGTTGTTGTAACCAAACCAGCCTCTTTCAGCACGTTAGTAAAACGGTGTATAGCATTATTACTGGAGCGCTTATATTGCGTATTTGGGAAGGGGTTAAACGGAATAAGGTTCACTTTGCAGGGAACATCTGCCAGCAAGTGTTTCAATTCATGCGCTTGTTCAACCGAATCGTTAATGCCACTTAACATGACGTATTCGAAGGTTATTTTTCGGCGTTTTTCGTCTTTAATGTAGTGTTTACAAGCTTCTAATAATTCTGCAATCGGGTATTTCTTATTCAGCGGCACCAACTCGTTTCGTAGTTCATCATTGGGCGCGTGAAGGGAAACAGCCAAGCTCGCATCACTGACGTCAGCCAACCGGTACATAGCCGGCACAACACCTGATGTACTAACGGTGACTCGACGCTTTGCCAAACCATAAGCAAAGTCATCCATCATTAAATTGAGTGATGTCACTGTGTTTTTGAAATTCAGCAACGGCTCCCCCATGCCCATCATAACGACGTTAGTGAGGCTAGCCTTGCCTTCCAACGCTCTCGCCGCGGCCCAGACCTGGCCAATTATTTCAGCAGTGGACAGGTTGCGGTTAAACCCTTGTTGTGCAGTTGAACAAAATGTACATTCCAACGCACAACCTACTTGTGACGACACGCATAACGTACCGCGCCCTTCTTCGGGAATAAAAACAGTTTCTATACGGTTTTGGCCGTCTAGTTCCAATACCCATTTATAGGTACCATCTTCAGATTTTTGTTCAAAAACAATCTCGGGTACGCGAATTTCTGCAACGTCAGCAAGGCGCTCTCGTAACGCCTTGCTGATATTGGTCATCGACTCGAAATCAGACACACCCACCTGATGTATCCATTTCAAAACCTGCGTCGCGCGAAACGGCTTCTCACCTAAATCGGCAAAAAAAGCTTCCAGACCCTCGCGGTCTAGATTTAGTTATTGGAATGGATGGGCTTTTGCACTCCTTCCGATGAAGAGAGTAAATCGGAATTTCCCACATTAGTAAAATGGTTAAGATGATTAAAAAAGGCGTAGTTACTCATATAAAATTTCCAATGCAGTTTGAAGAAGAGAAACTGATGAAAGATCTTGCTATTTTATTGGATAAAAAATGGCAGCCACATTTTAATACAAACGGATACGAAGGAGAATGGACAATTATTCCTCTTTATGCTCCTAAAGGAGATGAGAATAACATTTGGGCCCTTAGTCACAACAACGAAAATTTGCCTGTAGAGACAGCACTCCTGAAACTATGCCCTTATTTTAAAGAAGTCATTGATTCCTTTAAATTTCCAATTGTAACTGCTCGTATTCTTAAACTTAACGAAGGAGCTTTCATTAAAACACATACAGATCACGAATTAGGGTATGAAGACCATACCTTCAGACTGCACATTCCCATTACAACCAATAATCTGGTAGAATTTATTCTGAATGAAGAACGGCTGACCATGTTGCCTGGAGATTGTTGGTACACTAACGTTAATTATCCACATTCTGTTGCTAATCGAGGGAACAAAGATCGTGTGCATTTAGTTATTGATGGTAAGCGAAATGAATGGTCTGATGAACTTTTCTTTTCCATGGAGCCTAAAGAGCGTTTTATTCCACCTCCTCCGGAAGATCTCTCGCGCGAAGCCTTAGAACAGGTTATTTCAGAATTAAAAACACACAATGCTCCCGAAATACAGCAACACATTAAAAAGTTAGAAGAAAAACTAAAAGAATATCAATAATCAACCCTACTTAATCGAAAACAATCAATTTTTTGGTTTCAATTCCTTTATCCGTAAAAATACTTAGTAAGTAATTCCCACCTTTTAGGAAATGTTCTAACTCCAGTGATTTTACATTCAATTGCTCTTGATGATAGACCAACTTCCCAATCATTGAATAGATTCGGATAGAACGAATCAATTCTTCAGATTGAACCTTTAAAAAATTCGTGCTTGGGTTTGGATAAACATTGGTATTGAAAGAAATTTGTTTTTCTTGAAGTATTCCAGTTACTAGACCTGTAATCATTCGAATGTTTCCTGTGGTAAAATCTGAAATTAAAAGACTATCTCCTCCTTTACTAGCATAAATTCCATTGGGGCTGTTAAACTTTGCAACGCTTAGCTGCCCATCTGTATTTCCTGCAGTACTTCCTGCAATCAACCTTACGCTATCTGTATAGTTTGGATTAATCTCATAAACTTGATGAGACTGAAAGTTGGTTCCATATAGTAATCCGTGAGCCTCCGAAATGAAGCCTAAACTTGCATTCGACGCACCGGGAACTGTAGCAATGTATTTTAAAGAATCGTATTTCCAACGATAAACCTTTCGATCTGTAAAGTTCCCAATATATAGACTACTATCTGCTCCATAAGCTAAACCTACAGGACCATTCATTGGAAACCCAAATAAGAAACGTGGCATCAAAGTTCCGTCAGGAGCAAGTTTTCGAACCCCATGACCTGAGAATTGTGTAATAATCATGGTATCTGAATTAATCGATTTGATTACACCTGACGGGCTCGTAATATTGGTAAAATGAATTGTATTTCCTGCGCTGTCCAATTTGTAAACTCTATTTCCAATATTATCTGCAACGTATAGGTTACCTTGAGAATCGAACGCTAAGCCGTTAGGAGTATTTAATCCTGATTTAAAAATAGTGGCTGTTCCTGAAGGGGTTATTTTATAAACATTACTTCCCATATAATGAGAACCGTATATATTTCCTTGCACATCCTGTATAATAGCATCATCTATCTGCATTGATGCAGAATTAAAAATAGTTGATACTTGTTGTGCTTGGAGAAGAAAACCGATGGAAAAGCTTAAAAGAAAAAGTAGACTTGTTTTCATAAGTTGCTTGGTTTGATTTTTTACATTAGATGCAAAAAATCTCGAAAATGTCCACTCAAGTTTTTTTTTAATTAATCTCTTACTACCCAATCATTTTCTGAGAAACGATTCCAATTCACTTTACTTAAATCAGTAGTTGGGTCATACAATGCTTTAGCTAGCGACCCATTTAAACTAACCAGACCATCTGCGTGAATGGCATAGTCTTTTCCTTCTTTTAGTTGCTCCTTTTTCAGATGTTGAACAAAGTACCACAACACGTCAGGTCGAGTTGCCATGACCCTTTTTTGTTTTGCAGTTAGGTAATCGTCCAACTCTACGCTTGTTCGTTCTCCCGTTTCTCTGTCTTCTATATACAAGTTAACGTATCCTCCCTTAGATCTTAGCATCATTCTCCATGACAAGCGGTGCCCTTCTTCTGTCCAATTTACATCTCCATTAAAATACCAATGTCGAATCGGTAATAGAATTTGAATACTTAAAAATACGACAAAGGCAATTGTAGTCGCTTTTTTAACTCTCTGGTGTACATGAACTCCTTCTCCCTTAAATGCCGATTTAGCTTTAAAAAAGATACTTCGAATTTTTTCTGAATCGTAGAAAAAGAGGGCAAAAGAAGTTCCCA
>JAESST010000070.1 GCA_016763995.1 Flavobacteriales bacterium
TAATAAGTTATGAAAATGAAGTAGCCCTGTATACATAATGGTATTCTTTGTAAATGTATCAAACCAAACCCTATCAAAGGGACTCTTGTTTTCTTATTTTTGAGTTTTCACAAAAAAATATGCGCAAATTTTTATTCGTTCTAGGTGTTTTGTTCACCTTGCCGATCTTTTCTCAAAGTTGGAAACCAATAAATGGGAGCAAAGACAGCCGAAACCATTACACTGCTTTTACACATGCTAACATTTTTATAAAAGCAGGGCAAACGCTAGAAAATGCTACGTTGCTGATTAAAAATGATAAAATAATTGCGCTTGGAACGTCTATTGAAATTCCTCTGAATACGATTCAGATTGATTTAGAAGGGGCTTTTGTATACCCTTCGTTCATAGAGTTGAACTCTCAGTATGGACTTGCTGTAGCTAAGAAAGCACCTAGAAATAGAAAACCTCAAATAGAAACTAAAAAACAACCAGGCTTTTACTGGAATGAAGCCATAAAGCCTGAGGTGAAGACGGCAGATTTAATCCAAGCAAAAGAAGAAGAAGCCAAAAAATACCGTAAAATGGGCTTTGGTACAGTGCTTTCTCATCTGAAAGATGGAATTATCAGAGGAACTTCTAGTTTAGTTCCATTAACAGAAAGTAAAGACTTCCGATTGTTGTTACCAGAGGCAGCAAGCCATTATTCTTTTTCAAAAGGCAATTCACGTCAAAGTTATCCTTCTTCTATGATGGGAATTATTGCCCTGATTAGGCAGGTTCATTTTGATGCGGCATGGTATGCTGAGAACGAAAATTCTGTAAAATACAATAGAAGCATTGCTGCACTAAATAGCATTCAAGCGCTTCCTAAAATATTTGATACACCGAATACGCTCTCTATGTTGCGAGCAGATAAGATTGGTGATGAATTTAATTTTCAGTTTATCCTTAAAGGAAATGGAACAGAATATCAACGAATTCAAGAAATAAAAGCGACAGAAGCAAGTGTTATTGTTCCAGTAAACTTTCCAAAAGCCTATGATGTAAGTGATCCTTTTGAAGCTCAACGCTTATCTCTTGCTCAGATGAAAGCTTGGGAGCTAGCAGGGGAGAATTTGAAAGAGTTGCAAAATGCGGCCATTGAATTTGCGATTAGTTCAGATGGATTAAAGACAGAAAAAGAATGGTTTGCTAATATAGAAGTAGCTATTTCTAAGGGATTGAAAAGAGAAAATGCAATAAAAGCATTAACTGAAACACCTGCCAAATTGATTGGTGCAGGAAGCTTAGTAGGAACATTAGAGAAAGGCAAGTTGGCCAACTTTATTATTAGTTCTGATACTCTTTTTACAAAAAAAAGTAAAATATATTCGAATTGGATATTAGGAAAAGAGTTCAAGCAAGAAGAAAAGGCTCGCATTGATTTTGAAGGATTTTATAGTTTAAATGTGAACAAGAGAAAACAATTTGATGTTAAACTAAGTAAGACGGAAAAAGCATTTTCTGCAAAGGTTGCCGAGAAAAATTCAGAAGAATTCCAAAAAGCTAAGTTTTCAGCAGAAGGGAATCGTGTTAATTTAAGTTTTACAATAGATAAAAAGGCCTACCGATTAAGTGGTTCTGTAAGTGACCATCAAAGTAGAATTTGGACAGGGAAAACAATTGTAAATGGCAAATGGGTTGACTGGGCTGCCATTCGAAAAACGAAAGAAAAGCTAGCGGATACTACAAAGCAAGATTCCGCAACAAATGCTGCGCAGGAAATAGCATATACTGCGCCGGTACTTTATCCAAACATGGCGTATGGCTGGGATAGTATTCCGAGTAAAGCAGAAACTATTTTATTTAAAAATGCTACCATTTGGACCAATGAAGAAGAAGGGATTTTAAAGAAATCGGACGTTTTAGTTAAAGACGGGAAGATTGAAATGGTCGGGTATAAAATTAACATGGAAGTGATGTTTCCAAAGTTAGAGGGTGGTTTCAGAGAAGTGGATGCAACAGACTTACACATCACTTCAGGAATCATTGATGAGCATTCACATATTGCTATTGAACAAGGGGTAAATGAATCTGGCCAATCAGTAACGGCAGAAGTGAGCATTGCTGATGTTGTAGATTCTGATGACATTAACATTTACAGACAGTTGTCTGGAGGAGTTACTAGCTCTCAATTGTTACACGGATCTGCAAATCCAATAGGAGGCCAATCAGCTCTGATTAAATTACGTTGGGGGCAATCTCCTGAGAAAATGAAAATTGAAGGAGCAGACGGTTTTATCAAGTTTGCACTTGGAGAAAATGTAAAACAGTCCAATTGGGGAGATATGAATACGATTCGTTTTCCACAAACAAGAATGGGAGTAGAGCAAGTATTCTACGATGCTTTTGTAAGAGCAAGAGAGTATAAAGATGAGTGGAAGATTTTCAATGCAAAGAATAAAAGAGAACAACAAAAAGCTTTCGCACCACGATTTGATATAGAGTTAGAGGTGTTGGGGCAAATTCTAGATAGTCAGAGATTTGTAACTTGTCACTCTTATATCCAGTCGGAAATTAATATGTTAATTCACGTTGCAGACTCTATGGGATTCCGCATTAATACATTCACACATATTTTAGAAGGCTATAAAGTAGCAGACAAACTGAAAGCACATGGAGCAGCTGGATCAACCTTTTCAGATTGGTGGGCATACAAGTTTGAGGTAAACGATGCAATTCCTTATAATGGATCAATTATGCATAAGCTTGGTGTATTAACTGGCTTTAATTCTGACGATGCAGAGATGGGTAGAAGGCTCAACCAAGAAGCAGCAAAAGCAGTAAAATACGGTGGACTGAGCGAAGAAGAAGCTTGGAAATTTGTGACGTTGAATCCTGCAAAAATGTTGCATTTAGACGATCGTATTGGGAGTATTAAAGCTGGAAAAGATGCTGACTTAGTGTTATGGACAGATAATCCGCTTTCCATTTATGCCAAAGTAAAGCAGACTTATATTGACGGGATTCCTTATTTCGATGCAGAGAGAGATGTTGCAATGAGAGAACAAGTGATTTTGGAACGAGAGCGTATTATTACGAAAATGTTGAAAGAGAAGGCGAGTGGGAAAGCAACTCAAAAAGTAGAAAAAGAAAAGAAAGTATTGTATGAATGTGATACCATTGAAGAATAGAATTGTAGGAAGCATATTGCTATTGTGTTGTTTATTCGCATTTAATGCGAGTGCGCAAACTCCTGCAAAACTACAGGCTAAATCCATTTTGTTGCTGGAAGCAACAGCGCATTTAGGGAACGGGAAAGTAATTCCAAATGCGGCAGTTGGGTTTAGAAATGGGAAAATAGATATGGTATTGGCTAGTATTGACTTTCGAATGGATTCTACCAAATACGATATAATTATTCATCTGAAAGGAAAACACTTATATCCTGGCTTCATTGCTCCGAACAGCCGTTTGGGTTTAGTTGAAATAGATGCCGTAAGAGCAAGTAGAGATAAATCAGAAGTGGGTCAGTTTAAACCTCATGTTAGAAGTCTAATTGCTTACAATTCTGAATCAAAAATTACTTCTACCATCCGAACAAACGGGGTGTTGATTGCAGAGGTGGCTCCTGTTGGAGGAACGATTAGTGGAACTTCTTCTATTTTTAATTTAGACGGATGGAATTGGGAAGATGCCGTGTTGAAAGTTGATAAGGGAATCCACTTGAATTGGCCTCGTTTATGGTCAAGCTTAGGATCAGATAAGAAGAATGATGAGAAATGGAAAAAGCGATATGTTAAGGAAGTTGCAGCCTTAAAACAGTTTTTTAAAGAAGCAAAGGTATATGGTCAAGCGGAATATCAATTAGAAAAAAACCTTCGCTTTGAAGCAATGAGAGCTGTGTTTAACAAGGGGAAGAAAGTGTTTTTACATGCTAATAATGTGCAACAAATTACGGATGCACTTTACTTTTTCGATGAGTACGATGTGGAGCTCGTTTTGGTCGGAGGGTATGATGCTTGGATGATTTCAGACTTGTTAAAAGATAGAAAGATTCCTGTGATTTTAAAAAGGCTACACTCTTTACCAATGAATCAAGATGATGCCGTTGATTTACCCTACAAAATGGCAAACGTGCTCTCTAAGAAAGGGCTATTGGTTGCCTTAGAAAATTCTGGAGACATGGAAGCTATGGGAACTCGAAATCTTCCTTTTTATGCAGGAACTGCTGCTGCTTACGGTGTAGAAAAAGAAGCCGCACTATCAATGATTACCTTAAATACTGCGAAAATTTTAGGAATTGATGATCAGGTAGGCAGCATTGAAGAAGGAAAGTGGGCAACGCTTTTTATTTCTGAAGGAGACGCCTTAGATATGAGAACTAATCAAGTTTCATTGGCTTATATTCAAGGAAAGCAAATAGAATTAACCAACCCGCAA
>JAESST010000071.1 GCA_016763995.1 Flavobacteriales bacterium
TAACAAAACTTTGTTGGGAGTAGAAAGTCGTAGAATGAAGAATGTTGAATTAAGCATTTGCCGATTTTAGTAGAGTAACTCTTCTAGTTTCGTTTATTCCAAATTTAGGTTCAGGCCATTGAATTGAATCATAATAAGAAATGCTAGCCTGAATGCTTTTTTCGAAAGAAAGCTTTTGAGAGCCAATTAGATCTAGGAAAAGTACCTGACTATAATTGCAATAATTATGGTTTAACCAAAGAGGAGAATCTACCCAAGCTTTTACTTCATGTTGTGTTAGAAAGGCATCGTTTAAAGGGATAATTTCAACCAAGAGATAGTACCATAAGATGTATATACAATATCAAATTGTTCGTTGAGATGATTGGGTAGATCATACAGGTCGCTACATACAAAACGAGAGCTTGTATTGGTTTCTTTTGCCAATTATTTAGCTTTCGCAATCGATTGATTTAACAAATCAATACCTAGCACGTCAGCACCTAATCTACTCAACGAGATGCTGTCCTGTCCAAAATGACATTGTATGTGAAGAATGCTTTTTCCTTCAACGTTTCCCAAAATTTCTAATTCAATAGGGTTTAAGGAAGATTTGCCTGCTACAAATCCTTTCACATCATAAAAATCAGATGTAAGATGAGCTTCTAATCGTTTGTTCCACGATTGTCTATTGATGTCTAAATAATTATCAACTTCTACTGATTTCATAGCAAACGCATTTTTCTAATTTGGTATTTCCTTTTAATAGTGGGTGAGTAAATTCTAATTGAAGAGTCATCCCAATTTTTTTCATGATTTGAATTGATTTTTTATTTACCACAGGTGCAATAGATTTTACATTTTTAAATCCAAGTTCTTTAAATCCATACTTTAAGCACCGAAGTGCGCCCTCGGTTGCATAGCCCATGCCCCAAAAGCTGGGAGAAAGTCTCCAACCCATGTCAATACATGGCATAAAGGAAGTGTTGAATTTGGGTCTCGCAAAACCAATGAATCCTATAAAAGCATTCGTTTCCAATTCAACCGTTGCAAAATAGCAAAATCCTTCCTCTTGCAAAAGAGCTTTCATTTTTTTTATAAAGGCAAAAGTCTCTTGTTGGGTTGCAGTGGAGGGGAAGTGCTCCATTACCATAGAATTAGCATTAATATTAGCCATGGATTCTAAATCTGAATCAATCCAATTTCTAAAGCCTAAACGTTTTGATGTAAATAGAAAATTGTGTTTCATTGATTAATATTTTTTGAACAAACCAATGAAATACAAGTCATGCCATAAAACTAAGAGAAATGAATCTTTCCGAAGAATTTATTAAAACTGTTTTGCTTATAATTTGTTTATTTGGCGTAATATTTTTCTTCCTCTACTCAATATTCCGGCACTGTCATTTCGTTCCATTTCTTCTTCTAATATTGGAACTACCTCATGCTTTAATTCAGGATAACGCTTACAAATATTGTACAGTATTCCCATGCTGAATGCCTTTACAGCTATGGTTTCTTTGCTATCAATTAAATAAGCTAAACAGTAATCAAACAAAAGAGAGGTAGATTCTTCAGGAATTGGAATGAATTGTAAGATACGTACCGTATTTCTTTTAACAGCGATGTGAATATCCTCTTTTGAAAGATTCGAAATTAATGTTTCCAAGTATGGTCGCATTAAATCAGGATGCTGATCAAAACAATTGGAAACAGCCATGGCTGAACGCTGTGTTACTCTATATTCATTAGAAAAAAAGCAATTCATCAACTCTTCTAGGCGCTCAGGATCGCGACCAATATAGCTAGTAACTTCTAGTGTGTTAGCTTTAGAATGGGTGACTAATAATTGTTCTCGAATGTTCACGATCGTTTATCTTAGTTGCTTTGCCTTTTGTAAATAGATTTGGGCTTGTTGTTGATTTCCTAGGTTTTGATAGGTAATTCCTACCATTTGATAATAATTAGCTTCGTTTGGCTTTATAGCAATGGCACGCTTAAAATACGTAATTGCTGCATTAAATTCACCTAAAGTACCAAGGGTAGAAGCATAGTTTGCCAACGCATCAATATGATTTGGATTGGCTTTTATTGCTTTTTCATAAACCACTCTTGCTGCTTGGTAGTTTTTAATCTCAAAATACAAACTTCCCAAATTTGAATAAGAATTTGCATTAGATGGATTCAATTCAGTTGATTTTAAATAGGCTTTTTCTGCTTCTTTATAATTCTTCAATCTATAATATGCTAGCCCTAAATCTCCATAGGCATCAGAATAACCAGGTAAAATTTCAATGGCTTTTTTGAGGGCAGTTATAGCTTGTAATAAGTATGCTTGCTTTTCATTCTCTGAAATTGCTAAAATCGCTTTGTGTTTCATTAACGCAATACCGTGGTAATAATGACAACGAGCACTCTTATCACAATTGATAACATCAGTAGAGTAGAGGGTGAAGTTGTCTTTCCAATCCTTATTCCGATCAATGGTTTTAAAGGCATAAATGCTAATTAAAAGCGCTGTTATTAATAAAGGTGCTTTCGCTTTTTTGAAATTAACTTGTTCATACCCTATTTTATTCTTGAATGGAAGTAGAACAAAATATGCGAGAAGAAGTGAAAACCCTAAAGACGGAATGAATAATAGACGTTCGCCAAAAGATGTACCAATTGTTATAAATAAGTTAGTGTAGAGAGAAAAAGTAATGAGAAAGAATAATAGGGCAAAGGAGATGATTTTATTGCTTTTCCAAAAGTTGATTACAAGCCAAATTAATATTGAAAAAATTACTATTGAAAGCCATGCAAATGGTGATTCAAAGCCATTTAAACTAATTTGATTTGTGCTATAATCGTTCATTAAAGGGTGGGGGAAAACTAATTTCCACAAATACAGTCCCATGATTTTAAATGCAGTTGCAATTCGTTCTAATTCTGAAGAAGCTCCCATTAATAAATTATCCAACTTTGCCACACTAGAGCTTCCCCTCATACTGCCTAGAACCCTATATCGAGCAAATAGAAAGACAAAAGTGGGAATAGAATACCATGAGCTTAATAATATGGCTCTCTTCCAAGTTAGCTCTTTAAATAAGACTAACATAAAAGGAATCATTGCAATAAGCGTGATGGTGCTTTCTTTTGCGAAGAAGGCAAGTCCCATGAGGAATAAGCTTCCTAATAGATAAAGTTTGTTTTGTTGTTTTAAGTAATGGAACAAGAACAAATACGCAGAGACGGATAAAATAAAAACAAGGATATCGTCTACACTTTTAATATTGGCGACCACTTCTGTATGAATGGGGTGTGCTATAAATAGCAGAGTTGCAATAAATGAAAGGAGCTTATGCTGTTTTCCTAATAATTGAACTAAAAAGATGAACAATAAGCAGGCTAAAACAGCATACAGAAACACATTCATAGAATGGGCAAGCTCTGGAGAATCCGGAGCTATTTCCCACTGGATAGCAAATAAACTAAAGCTTAATGGTCGATAAAGTTTACCTGTTTGATAACCGTAACCATACCTATAATGAGTTTTCCAGATTTCAGAAATACCCTCAGTACCTTTTTTGACAATAAAATTTTCCTTGATAACAGAAAAATCATCTAAAACATATCCATGCTTCAAGGTATTTAGATATAATAAAAAACTAAGGCCAAAAAGGACAAGAATAATAATTCGATTCTGTTTCATATTCACAATTATAAGCATTGGACTGTTGAAACATGGTTTATATCATAAAAAAAATGCGCTCTTTCTTAGTATCTTTGCATCTTAATTTTTTTTATGGAAAAAGTAAAACCAATACGATTTAAGAATCCGGCACAAAACGAATTTGTGAAGACTCTTAGAAAAAGAGTAGATGCATACTTCAAAGACAACGGAATTGCTAAAACAGGTGGAATAGGATTTAAGGTTAAAGCCTTGTTCATGCTGTCATTATATACTACTCCTTATTTTATTATGTTATCAGGGGTTGTGACTAATCCTTTAATTCTTTATGGCCTTTGTCTGTTAATGGGAGTAGGAATGGCAGGAATTGGACTATCAGTAATGCATGATGCGAATCATGGAAGTGCCTCTCGAAAAAAATGGTTGAATAAATTTTTAGGCTTCTCGATTAATTTTTTAGGTGGAAATATCAATAATTGGAAAGCTCAACATAACATTATGCACCATTCATTTACGAACATTGAAGGACATGATGAAGATTTAAATCCTGGGCCTGTTTTGAGATTCTCACCACATGCTGAGAAGAAGAAGATGCACAAGTATCAGCATATATATGCTTGGTTTCTTTATTGTATAATGACTTTATCTTGGACATTCCAAAAAGATTTTGGAGATATTA
>JAESST010000072.1 GCA_016763995.1 Flavobacteriales bacterium
AAAATAAATATTGAAAAAACTACTTTTCTCATTATGAATTTAATGCGTGTCATTCTAAAACAATGAAGATAGGTATTAAGTTACATTGTTAATTGCTCATTGATTTTCCATTTATTGAATAAAATGAAGCAAATTGTGTAGGCCTTAAATATGCTAAATTATATACTGTTCTACCACCATCTGAAAAACCAGCCAAATAGACTTGATTATCATCAATGTTCAGTACTTTTTTTGTGTCGGCAAGCATAAGTCTTAAATGTTTATAACCATACATACCATATATAGCCAAATCACGATTTAAAGCTGGGAATATTTCTATAATATTATATATGTCAAGATATGAAAAAGTAGGATTATCGTTGATAATTTCTTTTGCTACATTACTTGGGAAACTGTCTCTGGAAATCCAACCACCTTTATAATAAACCAAAAGTTTTGTTGGTAAATTAGATGAGTAATTTTCAGGTATATATATATAGTATGGGACATTTTTTGCTGAATCTAATTGTATCTGTCTCTGAATTATAATTCCAGTTCTTTTAGGCTTTGGATATTTGTTCCAACCTATAATATTTTGATAAACTGTTTCTGCAGAGATATCTTTATATAATTTCCATTTTTTTAGTTGAAAAAGAAAGTTGTTTGAGACAAGGTTATAATTTGAGGCTTGGATTTTTTCCTCAAATTGTTTGTTGGATAATTTTTTTGAATATTCTATCCATTTTTCAGTTTGCCCAAAACTAAATGTTGAACTTAAAATTATTAGTAATAATATTCTAAATTTCATTATGACATTGGTTTTTTAAATTATTAGTAACAACGATTTTTGTGTGAGGCTTAAATGTAATTTTTAATCAAATTAAGTGTTTTTTCTGCCCAAAGCATTTTGAATTCCCCATATCTTCAATTTTAATAAATTCAGAATTTTTCATTAAAGAACTTACTCTTTTTGAATTTTCAATGTCAATAATTTTATCATCTTTATCGTGAATAAAAACAACTTTTTAGTTGTATTTTTTTTACAAAAAGACTGGCTTGTAAATCTAATGGTTCGTAAGCAATTTTATTTTTAATCAATTTAATGAACGCATTTTTATCACCTTTTCGCCATTGATACACGGCTATATTATTATTAAATTTAAAAACTATTTTGTTACTTGTTCTAAAATTGGTTTTTCAAATGCTCCAATTTTTTTTATTTGAAATATGTTTATAAGCAATTTTGGCTGTAATAACAGTCGATATTTTTTCTAGTAATAAATGGGTTTAGTAGTTTCATAATTTAGAATTTGATTAGAAAAAGTAAGGAAACAAAAAGTTCTAAACCTGCTATTCTAAAGTTCTTTGAAGAATAACTTTTGTCAATAAAAACGGAAATAATACGCAGAATAGCTGCTCCTAACCATCCTGCACCTAAACAATAATAAACATCTAAAGATTGACTCCACAAAGCATAGCCAGCAAGTCCAAAAATCCACCCACCATAAACAGCCCTAATTTCGGATATTCCTGTTTTACCTTTTGGTGTAATTGAAGCAATTTTAGAAACTAAATGCGGTTTTACCATTGCTAAAAGTCCAAAAAACGCAGTGATTAATGCGGCTATAAAAGGGAACTTGTTATCCATATTTAATTATTCTTTGAATTAAAAACAAATATAGAATAGATAAATTTTCAATCCATTGACTTGGGTTAAGAAGTAACTTTTGCAACTATTCTTTTCCGAATCCTACTTAAACTTTCTGGTTGCACACCAATATATTGGGCTATAAAATATTGAGGTATTCTGTTTATTAGAGCGGTTCTGTTTTTTAGTAAATCTGCATACCTTTCTTCGGGCGAACTAATTAATAAAGATTCTAGATGGTTGAAATTTTGAATAAATAATTTTTTAAAAAATAATTTTCCGAGTAAATCCCAATTAGAAATTTGCTGAGACAATAATTTCATTTGCGAGTTTTTAATAAGAACTAATTCACAATCTTCAATGGCTTGAATCGTGATTTTTGAAGGCTCTTGAAGTGTAAAACTTTTAAAATCGCTAATCCACTGATTCTCTTCAAAGAAATTAAGAATTCGTTCATTCCCATCAATAGTATAATAAGTGCGAAGAATTCCTTTTTTTATAAAAGCTTCAAAATCACAAATATTTCCTTCTGAATGTATAATTTCATTTGCTTTGATTTTTTTTGCAGTCAGATTATTTCTTAATACTTCTTCTTCTCTAATAGAAAGAGGAATCAATTTTGAAATGGAAGTTATTATTATTTCAATATTAGTTCGTTTCATTTTTTAAATTACTGGCAACGGCAGTCCGTCTCAAAACGAGCCTAGCTGTTTTGTAAATATAGATTTTTGGATAGTAATTTGAAGATGAAGCAAGAATCTCTTTTTTACTTTTAGAGGGTTAAAAATGGTTAAAATAAGTTTTATTGCTCTTGTTTTGTTGCTAATTAGTTGAATTAAAGCTTCTACCAATTGCGTCAATTCTTGTAATTTAACTAAATTGAGTATTCTTTTTAAATTATACACGATCATTATTAATCCCACATCAGCAGAAGCTCTTTTGATTCCTTTTTTGGTCATTATGTGATCAAATCCCCACTGTCTTTTTATGGTTCCAAAAGGGTGTTCCACAATAGCTTGCCTCTTTTTATATAATTTTTCATTTTCAGCTACATTCTTTGCATTTAATGCAATAACTTCAGTGTGTTCAGATCTTTGAATTATCTTTTTTCTAGTTTTTGCTCTTGTGCATTGTTCTCTTACGGGGCAAGTTAAGCATGCGCTAGTTCTGTATTGTTTGAATAGGTAATTGTGTGCTTTGTGTTGAGTTCCTGTTGTTGTTAATGTTTGACTTTCAGGACAGGTGTAGGTGTCATTCTCTTTATTGTAAATAAAATGTTCTGAATTGTATTTAGGGTTTGGAGCTTGGGAAGGCCTCCCAATACTCGGTATTGCTACTACTGTTTTTATTTTTAAACTGTTGGCAATACTAAACTCACTACCTGTGTGGTAACCTTTGTCGTAAATGCCAATAAATTGATTTGACCTTAAAATGGTCTTAGCTCTTCTAAGCATCATTCCCATTGCTTTCACATCATTATTATTGGTCAGTTTGTAATCAATTGGAATGTTATTTTTTTCATCAACCGTGGTTTGTAAAGAATAGGATACTTCTGTAATTCCATTGCGAATTACTTGGTGTCGACTATCGGGATCAGAAGTGGATATTTGTTTAATGCCTTTTTTTTTACCTTCTTTTAATTGTTTTTCTATGGTTTTGTATTTGGCCTTAAACTTCTTGTGTTTGCTAACATTAACCTCAATTTCAGCTGCTCTTTCATCACTTAATTTTCCATCAGTCTGATTCACCTCTTTTTCAAACTCTGCTAATTTATTGTCAATGTATTCCAGATGCCTTTCTATTTTTAACTCATTAAAGTTGTTCTTTTTTGAGTTCTGAGCTCTTAGTTTCGTTGAATCTCCTGCAATGAGTAGCCCACCAATAAGGTTAAAGTGCTGAGCAAGTTTAACTGTTTGATGGAAGACTCTTTTAATGGCTTTTGGGTTGTTCTTTCTAAAGCGGGCAATGGTATTGTGGTCAGGTTTTAAGTTTTTGAGCAACCATATTACTTCTATGTTTCTGTGGCATTCTGTTTCTAGAGTCCTAGAAGAACGAATGCGATTCATATAACCATAAATGTATAGTTTGATCAGGTCTGCAGGCGAATACGCATTGCGACCATCCTTCTTTCCGATATCAAAGCCTAGCTCCTCAAAATTTAATGTATTGACAAACCCATCTATGAATCGAACTGTGTTGTTGGTATCAATTATTTCATCCAAAGAAGAAGGGTAGAGAGTAATTTGCTCTCGAGGATTGCCTTTAATGTACTCCATACTTAAAGGTCGTCAAATCAATTACTCAAATTATAAAACTCAAATTATGTAATGAACAATTGAATCTGAGTTTTGAGACAGTCTGACGCCCAAATATGGTGCGTAGTGGGTTAAGTAAAGATACAATTTGCTAAAAACTAAATAGTAAATTGATTTTCTTAAGGTTCTGTCGCATTCATTTGTTTTCAACAAATTAACGCGACAGAACCAAACTCCATATTTATCTACAAAGTCTAGTAGAAAATAGCTTTCTAAATCTTCTATTCTATACTCCCAAATATTGCGAAGCATTTCAAAATTTATATAAGTAAAAAAAAGTAATTCAGCCTTTCTATAACTCGATAAGCCTACATTCTTAGATTTACCATCATAATGACCAATGAGTCTACTACCAATACTATTGGTTTTTTTTCACTCATACCAATGTATAATAATTTCGATTTATCAAATGGATAATTGATATCTATTGATTTACTGAAAATGAAATATAATCCAGCTATGCCATTCAGTAGTTTTATATTTGATGATTTAAAAGGTATAGGGTTGTCAAAATAGATAGTTACTTCATTTGTCATTAAACCATAGGTGTTCATTTCGGGTAACGCCTATGCAAGATGACGTTGAGCTTTTTGTAAAGATACTGCTAACGTTGAACTAATTAGCAAAAACTACCTTTCAGTTTTGTGTTTTTTTTGACATTACGAAATCTGCATACAGATATTGTGGAGATTCAGATTATGGACTTCCTACAAAAAATGGGGCAAATTTTCTAAGACCTATGCCACTTGGTTCAATTTATTGAGTTCATTTTATTATAAACTTTAAAAGGTTTCATTGATTCTTTAACTTTGGAGTCAATCTCGAAATTCCTAAATTAACTGAGATATGTTAGATAGTATTGCTATGAAAGGTAATGGGGGTTCTGTCGCATTAATTCGTTTTAAATAGGAAGAAACATATTTTTGAAGTAAAATCCTCTCGGTATGTTCAAGCACCATAGATATCCTAAATAATATCGTTGAACAAGAC
>JAESST010000073.1 GCA_016763995.1 Flavobacteriales bacterium
AAAATGGAGAAACAAAAACTACGGCACGAATTGGAGATCTAATGGCTGTGATACCTGCAATTATTGGAAAAATTGAAATGGTGTATGAAGGAGAACAAGAAGGGGCTGTGAATGTAAGTTACGCTCTAATCCGTTCTGCCATTAGAACACAGGCAGTCAAGTTCTTTCCTGAAATAAAAGATCTAAAAAAATTAAAGAATAACTCTTCGGAAACGTATACCTCAATTATTGATTGGTTTTCAAACCAACAGTTAGATTTGTTGGATGAATTATCAGAAAGAAAATTCCGTGCGGAATTAGATAAGGTGAGAGATCTAAAAAAAATAATTCAATCTAAGTTTGCAAGCTTACCAGAAGAAGGAGTTTATTTAATGATGGAATATTTACTACATAGTTTAGCAGAGTATTCTTATTTGAGTAAACAAAAGCTTGAGAAAAGTTTTCAATTTGGAGACTTACTTTCATCTATGTTTTCTAGTGGAACAGAATTATAATTAGAGTAAGTTTCTTGAACACAATAAAATGATTTGACTACAAGTCTGTAGAATGAAACAAAAGACCTAACGTTAACAGATGATGTTGCTGATGTGAAAGAGGATTCAGATGGAGTTGTTTGGATGGTGACTTTTTCGGAAATCTATTGATATGAAGGAATTTATTTTATTGATAATGATTCAATCGTTCCGTATGAAGAAATTCTTTCTATGAAGAGTTTTGCAGGATGTCATAATTCGCACCTAATTAACATAAACTGCGTTGCAAAAATTAGTAAGGGTAGAAAAGGGTATGTGGCAATGGGAAATGGTGATATTGTTCCAATTGTTGCATCAAAGAAGGAGCTTATTGAGAGAATATTGGGGATATAATTAAGAATGTGCTAGAGTTTGACATTATTAAGTTTTATTAAGAACTAATTTTGACCTATAAATTTACTGAGATGAAGAAAAATGTAATTGTCCTATTCCTGATTAGTTGCTTTGGAGTCGTGAGTGCCTGTAATACTCCTGAAAAGGGAAAAAATATAGCACAAACTAAGAGTTATTCTGAAGAAGTTATTCAAAAAGAGAAATTGGAAACGGCATATTTTGCTAGTGGTTGTTTTTGGTGTGTAGAGGCTGTATTTCAGTCGGTAAAAGGAGTTAAAGATGCAGTTTCAGGTTACTCGGGAGGATACAAGAAAAATCCAACTTATCGAGAAATAAGTTCTGGAACCTTAAAACATGCAGAAGCTGTAAAAGTAATTTATGATCCATTACAGGTAGATTATGAGACCTTAGTAAAAGTGTTTTTTGGCTCGCATGATCCTACTACAGTAAATAGACAAGGTCCTGATAGAGGGCCACAGTATAGATCTATTGTATTTTATGAAACGATGGATGAGAAAAAAATCATTGAAAAGTATATGACAAAGCTAGAAAGTGACAAAGTGTTCTCCGCACCAATTGTAACGGAAGTAGTCGCATTTGATATTTTTTGGGATGCGGAAGATTATCATCAAGAGTATGAAAATAAACATCCTGAGAACGGGTATGTCCAAAGTGTTTCGATTCCAAGATTAAAGAAGTTTCAAGCAAAATTTCCTGAGTTGTTAAAGGAGAATCATTAACAAATACTGCATTCATATGGTTACTTTTAAGAAATGATTAATTGCTTAGAATGTGAAGATGAATTGTTTGGTAGGGTAGACAAGAAATTCTGCAGTGATCAGTGCAGGAACAACTATAATAATAAGCAAAAACGATCGGATAATAATTACATCCGAAACATCAATAACCTACTACGTAAAAATCATAGAATCCTAGCAAGCCTAGTAAAAGAAGAGAAAGCTTCAGCCAAGAAAGATAAGCTAATATCGCTCGGATTTAATTTTAGTTACTTCACGAATACCTATACCACAAAAGACGGCAGAACCTACTACTATTGCTACGACTACGGATACATTCCTTCAAATGAGGATTGGTATACTTTGGTAAAGAAGAAAGAATGGATCTAAGCGATTAAGCAGTTTCAGGAACAGTTTCTGAATAGTCATTCACTACATTATAGACACTATCTCGTTCAACAGGTTTTCTGTTCACTTTTTTGATTAAATCAATAATTTGACTAGTCGTCATATTGGGAGATTGCTCTTCAGCACCGGCCATTGAGTAAATTTTAGTCGTATCGTCTATTGTTCCATCAATGTCATTTACACCATAATTTAAACTAAGTTGAGCAGTTTCCCTGCCAATCATTGGCCAATAAGCCTTAAGGTGAGGAAAATTGTCCATAAATATCCTTGCTATTGCATAGGTTCTCAAATCTTCTAAAACAGAAACTTCTTTTATATGAGACATCTGGTTATTTCCATTTCTAAATTTTAATGGAATAAAAGTGTTAAAACCACCTGTTTTATCTTGAAGTGATCGTAAACGATTCATGTGATCTACTCGATCGGCATATGATTCAACATGACCATACAACATGGTTGCGTTGGAAGGCATACCAATTTTGTGTGCTGTTTCATGAATTTCTAACCATTCAGCAGAACTACACTTGTCTTTACATATTTCTTCTCTTACAGATTCGGCAAATATTTCAGCACCACCACCTGGTAATGAATCTTGACCATGGTCTTTCAAAATTTGAAGTCCCTCTTGATAAGATACTTTAGCCTTTCTACACATGTATTCTAATTCTACAGCTGTGAATGCTTTTACATGAAGCTCAGGACGTATTTTTTTAATATTTTTTATTAGATTAGCAAAATATTGCAAGCCCATTTTTGGATGAACTCCACCAACAATGTGAACTTCTGTTACCTCTTTGTCATTGTAGGAACGAATTGTTTTGTAAATATCTTCTTCAGTCATCTCCCAAGCATCGTAATCTCCTTTATTCCTTAATAGCATAGAATACGCACAAAACTTACAATCAAACACACAAATATTGGTAGGTTCAATGTGAAAGTTTTTGTTGAAATAAGTTATGTCTCCATGTTTCTTTTCTCGAATATAATTCGATAAACTACCTAGAAAGTTTAGATCAGCTTTTTCAAAAAGGAGAATACCATCTTCAATAGTGATTCTTTCCTCTTGGTAAACTTTGGTTGCAATATTCTTAAGTTCCTCAGAAATATTGCTTTGTAATAATGTTTCTAGCTTCATAGTTCGCTCTAAATTCGCTTCAAAGTTAATAGCTTTTAGTGTTTGATTAGTTTTTTAATCACAGTGAAATTATCTTCCTCGAGTTTTACAAAATAGATTCCTTTTTTAGCCTTACTTAACTCAATTTCTAAACCATGAATTGACTCTCTTTTTTGGAAAGAAACCTCTTTGCCAAGAAGGTCTAGAATCTGAATCGATACATTCTTTATAGGAATTGAATTCGAAAAAGAAAGCTGAAAGATTCCTAAAGAAGGATTTGGAAAAATATTCGTTTTACTCAGCTCATTCACTTCTTTTAATGAGGTGATTCCCAATGTAACACCATACTGTAAAGAGTCTCTTAGAATGTACAAGGCATTTCGCATTCTAGTTTTCTGACCCAAAGTAAAGTTCCCCATGCAAGCATCATCAATGTAGCCCATGTAGTTGCTAAGCATGTCATTAGATCCACAAGTGGAACTTGGGAGGGGGCAATCATAAATTTCTCTACTTTGATTAGGTGTATCAGCAATTTGATCATCGGTAGAGCAACTAGGATTAAAATCATTTCCCCAAATGTGTAATAGATTAAGATAGTGTCCTATTTCATGGGTGGCTGTTCTTCCTTTATTATAGACATTTGATGGATCATTGTGCACTGTTCCAATCGTTCCAAAATATTCAGATCCAATTACTACTCCATCTTCTTGAGGATTAACAGAAGCACCTGGAGGAGTAGCGAATCCTAATAGAAAAGGGCCTACATTACAGACCCAAATATTAAGATAACGTCTACTATTCCATGCAGGAACTAAGTCATCATGCAGATCTTTAAACCCGATACTATCTATAGTAGTAAAGGTCCGAGTTATCCCCGAGGTCGAATTTCCAAAAGGATCAAAGGTTGCTAATGCAAATTCTAGTTTTACATCAGCCTTACTAAATCCACTGGCTACATTGGTAGTGTCGGCATTTAATTTTCTAAAATCATTATTCAATGCATCTAATTGAGATTGGATTTGAGCCTTAGAAATATTTTCTGTTGCATTTTGATAAATGACATGAATCACAGTTGGGATAACAATGACTGTATCCATTTTGTAATTTTTAAATTCTTTTAAAAGCTTTTGATACGCTAACTGATGTTGTTCATAATCAGGAGAAGACTGGATGCGTTGTTGAATCTCACCGAATCCACAATTTTTTCTACTCTGACTTCTCACCGAAAATATGATACATAGTAGGAAAGAGAAAAGAATAATTTTTTTCATTTTTCAAATATCTTAAATATAAGGCAACTAAAATAGTAAAGTTGACGTCTTATGAATGTAAGACTTTTGTGGTAGATATCTTACGCCTATTCCCAAAGGGGAGCTGATTGTCTCGGTTCCCCTTTATCTTTTACAAAATTTACAATATTCAGATTTTGGATTATGTTGAATAACCTCTTCTTCACTTAGCATTTTGTGCGCGGCAAATTTTAACAAACCTTCAAAATCTTCAGTTGCATTTTTCGAAATTAAAGGAATAAAACCATTGGAAATATTTCGCAAAGAAATAATTCCAACTTCAACTTCTTCTTGCTGACTCTTTTCATAAAGGTATTTATAAAAAGTAAGCTGCACTGCTTTCGAATAATTCCCCGAACTTAAAAGTGAAAGGTTTTTATTGGCGACATCACTTTGCGAGCTAGCTCCTGTTTTATAATCAATAATTCTCTTTTGGCCATTTAAGCTATCAATACGGTCGATCTTTCCAAATAAATTGAAATTGATTGTTGTCTGATCATTAACTTTTAGAGCAAAACGATGCTCTAGCTGTTCTTCCAGTTTCCAAATGATCAATTCGTTTTTGTCAAGTAAGCTTTGTTTGTCAAGTGTAATTTGATTTTTAATAAATTGCTTTGCGACTTCATAAGTTAACTTATGATTGCCACTTTCCGCTTTTGTATTTAATAATTTTTTGAATTGAGAACTCAAGGTGTCCTCTATTAGCTTATTCATTTCAGCGATAGCTTTCAAATCTAGGATTTTACTAAGGTAAGGCGTGTAGAGTTGCTCTAAGCTGTCATGCACTAGAGTTCCTAGTGTATTGTCCTGTATTTTTTCTTCGAAACTATCAGTTTCTTTTAATCTCAAAGCATATTTATAGTAAAAATCTAAGGGACAATTCAAATAAACATTTAGAGCAGAAGCAGAAAGTCTATTTTCAAGTTTATTAATAAATTGTTTCTTTATTCGGTCGTTTGGAACAATAGAAACTGAAGGAGTATGGTTTGAGTTGGCTTTTGGTGCAACAGTTATTTCTGTTAAAGAACTAGACTTGTTTTTCAATTTGAATTCATGAATAAGTTGTTCGATAAAACGACTCCTTTCTCCTCCTTGTAGTTGATCGACTTTTGTATTGTAAAGAATTGAGATATTCTGAGCCCTTTGTAACAATCGATAAAAGTGATAGGCAAAAATTGCATCCTTCTCTTGGTAAGAGGGAAGCTTAAATTTTTTCTTAATATCAAAAGGAATAAATGAATTGTGTGATTTTCCTGAGGGTAGGGTTCCTTCGTTTACACTACTAATAATAATGTTTTCAAAATCTAAGGTTCTACTTTCTAATACACCCATTATTTGAAGGCCACCTAAAGGTTCGCCAATAAAAGAAATACTCTGTTGGCTGACGACTTGTTTAAAAATTTCAGTTAAACTCTCAATTTCAACAAGATCTTTCTCTTTCTCACAAAGTCTTTTTAAACGATTAAAGGTTTTCTCTAACTCAACCAGACACTCTTGGGTCAATTGGTCAAATGTTAAGGTTTGGTTTTCACAAAAGAGTTGAAGGATCTTTAAAACATTGTTCACTAATTTAAGCGGAGAGACTCTCTCGTCATTAAAAAACTGCTGACCCAAAATCTCGTCTAAAGTGATCAACTGAGAAGAAGAGATGAAAATATTTTGATCTTTCTCAATCTGGGACAAGCAGCGGCTCATCTCTTCTTTAATCGGTTTTGAGAAGTATTGGCTAATTGTATGCTCAAAAACAAGCTTTAAATCTTTGTGATAGTATGATGTAATCTTTCCTTCTTGCTCGTTCTTTTGAAAAAGATCCATAAAAGCTTCTACCCAATTAAATAGGGGAGAAGCAGAAATCGGATAACCCATGGTTACATTCGTAGCATCTACATCTTTGGGAAGGCTTTCTAATACAGGAATCAATAATTCTTCATCTGCCAAAACAATGGCCGTTTCTTGCTTTTTATTGGAAATGATCAGGTTGCCAATCAGCTTAGCTTGACCAATGTTTCCAGCAACACCGTAGATTTTAATTTCTTTTTTGTCCGTTATTAAGTTTGAACTCACCCAAGTGAACTTACTTTTTAAACTTTTTTTATGGCCTCTTAAAAAGGTGCCGGCTTCTTGAACATTATCATTTAAGTAGTATTCATCCGCATCCCATAAAACATCTGAACCAAATTCTAATTGAAAGAATTCAATAATTTGCTTTTCTGCCTCAGTGAGCGCATTAAAGCCTGCAAAAATAAGATCGGAATAATCCTTCTTCCATCTTTCATTTGAACCTAGTGATTCTGCCACGCTTCTAAAGCCTAAACCTTGGTATGCCTGTTTTTTACTTAATAATTTTTTCTTGAAAAGAAGATAATAGTCTCCAAGTTTGGTCCAGAATTTTAAATACTTGTGTTGAAATTCTGTTAATGCTCCATTTTCTACATCCCAAATTTCAAGAGCTTTGGCCTCTGTTAAAAAGCTAAACAGTTCTTTTCCGTTTACTAAATAACGATCTATCTCATTAAAATCTTGAAGTAAAGTTGTTCCCCAGCCTAAGAACTCTTGAAAGGGTTCAGCTGTTTCTCCTTCAATTTCTTTATGAACTTGATACAATTCAAACATTAAATCTGTTGGGTCGAGTTGCTGATAGTCTCCCAACTCCAGAATAAAATCTTCTAAACTAAAGAAACGAGGAAGCCATCCGCCGCTATTCATTTCTTTTCTAAATTCATCTCTTAAGAATACAATTGCACGCCTGTTGGGTAATACAATGGTTAAATCACCCAAATTGTTGGAATGTTTTTCAAGAGCAAAACGGGCAATTTGATTAAGAAACGACTGCATTTTGTAAAAGTAGCTGTTTCTCTTTTATTAGCTTTAAAACGAGGTATCAATTATTGGTATAATTCTTGGCTTCATGGCACGTTACTAATTTTCATTAATGATTAACTTTGTACTATGAAATTTCAATCTTTATTAGGCGTTTTACTTATCTTTTTTATCTCCTTGGGTCATACTGTAGGCCAGAGTAATTCTGAATTTAATCTAAAAAATGATAAAGATCAGAAGGTTGGCGAGTGGAAGGGCTATCATAAAGATGGCAGTTTACGTTATAAGGGGCAGTTTGAAAATGATAAGCCTTACGGTACTTTTAGACATTACTTTACTGAAGGAAAGGTGCAAAGCATCTTGATTTATAAAACTCCTTCGGTAGCTTATGCAACACATTATTATTCTACAGGAGAAAAACTGGCAAAAGGAAAGTATATAAACCAGAAGAAAGACAGTACATGGTTAACGTATGGAGCAAAAAATAAGGTGGTAGAACAAGGAGATTATGACATAGGAAAGAAGACCGGAATATGGAAGAATTTCTATTTAAGTGGCGCTACTTCAGCAGAAGTAAATTATTATAATAATATAAAAGAAGGTAGTTATATCTTATATTTTGAGAATGGTAAAGTGAAAGAAGAATCCACTTTCGCAAGGGGGAAACTCAATGGTTTATCTACCCTTTACGACAGCCAAGGAAAAAAGATATTAAAAGGTATTTATAAAAATGGAGGGAGAGATAAGCGCTGGATTTATTATAACGGAAAGCAACAAGTAGATAAAGTGTTACTCTATGAAAACGGGAAATTGATGAATCCTGAAGAGTTAGATAAAATAGAGGAAGATTTAGAAAAATATAAAAGCAATCGAAAAGATGTTCTTGAATTTGAAGATTTAAGAGGGAGAATTAGTTATGAGTAAGGGAAAAGTATTAGTTGCCATGAGTGGCGGAATAGATAGTTCGGTTTGTGCAATGTTGTTGCACGAAGAAGGATATGAAGTGGTCGGGGTTACCATGAAAACATGGGATTATGCAAGCTCTGGAGGGAACAACAAAAAGACAACAGGTTGTTGTAGTTTAGATGATATTAACGATGCACGAATTTTGGCTGTAAATTATGGTTTTCACCATATGATTATTGATATCCGCGAAGAATTTGGCGATTATATCATTGATAATTTTGTGAAGGAATATACTGCAGGAAGAACGCCAAATCCTTGCGTATTGTGTAATACACATATCAAGTGGGATGCTTTATTAAAAAGAGCGGATCAATTGGGTTGTGAATTTATTGCAACAGGTCATTATGCAAATGTGAGAGAAGAGAACGGACGTTATGTGATCTCTAAGGGGAAAGATGAAAATAAAGATCAGTCTTATGTTTTATGGGGGCTTTCTCAAGAAGCTTTAGCAAGAACGAAGTTTCCATTAGGACAGTTTACTAAGCCTGAAATTAGAAAGATGGCCTTAGACAGAGGGCATGAAGACCTAGCTAAGAAGAATGAAAGCTATGAAATATGCTTTGTTCCAGATAATGATTACCGTGGATTCTTAAAGCGCAAAGTAGAAGGCTTAGAAGAAAGAGTAAATGGTGGCGATTTAATCGATATGCAAGGGAATATCTTAGGAAAACACGAAGGCTATCCATTTTATACGATTGGACAAAGGAAAGGTCTGGGTATTGCTACAGGAGAACCCATGTATGTGATTAGAATTAATCCTGAAGATAATACAGTTGTGTTGGGTCAAAAAGAAGACTTGAAAAGGCAAAGCATGAAGGTTCGCAACCCTAACTTTATGAAATATGATAAGATTCCCTCTGGTATAGACATATTAACGAAAGTGCGTTATAAAGACAAAGGAACCATGAGTCACGTCAATGTGAATGAAGATGGAGAACTGGAGGTAGAGTTCTTTGAAGAGGTTCAAGGAATTGCACCAGGTCAATCAGCTGTTTTCTATGATGGAAATGATGTAATTGCTGGAGGGTTCATAACGCGATAGCTATGAAACAAATTGGAGTCCTATTTTTACTTTTTACTTTGTTGACACTTGCTTGTAAAGATGATGACACAACTCTTCCTGAAGAATTTGTAGGATTACAATACCTCCCGTTAAAAGTGGGACAAGAATCTATTTACAAAATAGACTCTATTATATATAATGAATTTACAGGTGGAGTAGATACTATTCGACTCCAGTTAAGAGAGCTAGTATATGAAAGTATTTTAGATGCAGAGCAACGAAAAGCATTTGAAATAGGCATCTATCAACGTGCAAATGATACCTTAGAGTGGAGGCTTATTCGAGTAATTCGAAAAACTAGAACTGCAAGTAAGTATGAATTGTTAGACAACAACCAAAGAACAGTTCCGCTCATTTTTCCTGTGTCAATGGATAAGAAGTGGGACGTAAATAGCTTAAACGCTACGGCTGAAGTTGAGTATTTATATAAATCTGTTAACGAAAGCCTTTTACTAAATGGGGTTAATTATGATTCTACCTTAAGTGTAATTCAATTAGATGAAGAGAATTTAATTGAACGTCAGTTTGCAGAAGAGAAATATGCGCTTGGTTTTGGTTTAATTTATCGAAGAGATTTAAATATTGAGACTGACTTTGATAACAATATTCTCTCAGGTTACGATGCTACAGTAGAGCTCATCAGTTTTTCTAATTAGTCGATAGAGTCCATTTCTTAAATGCCATGGGAGTTTTGTATCTTACCGTTAAATTTCAAAGAGATGAAACAACAGATATTAGTATATATCCTTATTAGCTTTGCTTTCTTTTCCTGTTTGTCACCTCAGAATAATGAAATAGAGGAAGAGAAAAAAATAGGACCGATAACGATTGTAATTCATGGGGGAGCCGGAACTATTTTGAAGAAAAATATGACTCTTGAAAAGGAACAAGCATATCGAGAGAAGCTAGCTGAAGCATTAAATCTAGGATATGAAGTTTTAGAAAATGGAGGAACAAGCATAGAGGCAGTAGCCAGTTCAATACGAATACTCGAAGATTCCCCATTATTTAATGCAGGCAAAGGAGCTGTATTTACGAACCAAGGGAAAAATGAATTGGATGCCTCTATCATGGACGGTAAAACATCAAAAGCAGGAGCAGTTGCAGGAGTAACAACGGTTAAAAATCCAATTATGGCTGCATTAGCAGTAATGGAGAATTCACCTCATGTAATGATGTCAGGAGGAGGTGCAGAATTATTTGCCGTAGAGCAAGGAATTGAAATCGCAGATTCAGGCTATTTCTTTACTAAACGGAGATACAATTCTCTTCGAAGAATTCAAAAAAAAGAGGAAGAACAATCAGCTTATTTAACCGAGAATCCTGATTACAAATATGGAACAGTGGGTGCAGTTGCACTAGATAGTGATGGAAATATTGCTGCAGGAACATCAACAGGTGGAATGACCAATAAACGATATGGTAGAATAGGAGATTCTCCGATTATTGGTGCAGGAACCTTTGCAGAAAATGCATCTTGTGCTATCTCTGCTACTGGGCATGGAGAGTTCTTTATCCGAAACGTAGTGGCTTATGATATTGCTGCTCTTATGAAGTATAAGCAACTATCGCTTGAAGATGCCGCACAAGAGGTGATCAACAAAAAGTTAGTAGAGCAGAAAGGTTCAGGAGGAATTATTGGATTGGATCAGGCTGGGAATATTACTATGACTTTTAATACAGCAGGAATGTATCGAGGATACATTCAACAAAAAGATAATGCAGTAATAAAAATATTTGGAGAATAATAGGGCAAATGAGAGCGTACAAGAAAAGGCACATTCATTTCTCAGGAATAGAACTTCAAGAGTCTTGGAAAATAAAGTATTATAAGATTGGCTGTGAAGAGAATTTTCAAGCATTAGACTACTTTCAGTATGTAAAGAGTCAAGTGCCATTAATACTAAGACAAGCAGTAAAACATCACCATGAAGCTTTTGTTGTTGTTCATGAGGCATCTGATGGGATATGGACAATTATTTCTTGGTGGACTGGAGTAGAAATGTTAATGATACAGACTTATTTTTCAAGTTCGAGTATACTATTAGAGTTAATTCCTTTGAAAGAAAGAGGAGCTTTGGCATGCGTATGGGAAATGGCAGTTGTTTCTCATGAACGTGAAGCGTGGATTCAACATGTGTTGAAAGAATCTAGTGCTCCTGATTTTGAACGTTATGAAGAAGATGTAATTGATGCTTGGATTTGATGGAAAACTCGAAACAATTGGGAGCCTCATTAATTCAATGGCAAACTCCTGACTTTAATGTTGATGCTATCCGATTCTATAAAAGAAGGGGAGCAACATCCAAATTAAAGGGACGCTTTTTTTGGACAAAGAAGAAGTAAATAAGGTGGAATAAATTTTATGTATTATCTTGGTAGTTAATTTTTTATAACATGTAGGCTAAAGAGGCATAGTAGTTGTTTAAGGCAGGGTTTTTAAATCTAATCCTACATTTTATGAAAAATCTACTAAGTACCCTTTCTCTTGTTTTTCTATTTTCTTTTACAAATGCTCAAGAAGAAACTGAGAATATTCGAGTGAAAGAAATGGGAATTACTTTTGCTAGTTTAAACAATTTCGGATTAAGCTTTCGAATTGGAAATCCTAAAAGCGTTTGGCGATTTAACAGTGCATTTATCTCAGGAACACAATCGGATATCCTCGGTTCTATTGATGAGGCAAATGGATATAGTCGTAACCTAGGTCTTGGTCTTCAAATAGGGCGAGAATTTCGAAAGAAAATAGATAAGAATTTCGAATTAAGGTCAGGTACAGATTTACATTTCCGATTTAACAGACGTGAAAATAAATCTCCTAGTGTGATTTTAAGTCCAGCCGGAAGAATGTTTAAAAGAGACAATTTATCTTTTGGGCTAAATCTGGTTCTTGGGATGAATTATATTATAAAGGAACACTTTGTCTTAGGTGTAGAAGTACAACCCTTTATTAGTTATAACGAGTTAAAAAGTAAAGATGAAAATACCTATTTCAACGGAACTAATTATGTGACTGAAGAGTTCTCAGATAACACTAAATCTATTAGCTTCGGAATGGACAATAATTCTGCTCTTCTATCTATTGCTTATCGGTATTAGTTCCTCAATTTACCCAATAATATTTAAGGATTAAAACAATCCCACTAACTACCATTATTAGGATCACCAACTTTCGAAAGAGTTCTTCGCTTATTTTTTTAAGTAGTCTTTTACCAATAATGTTACCAATGACTGCTCCAAGGCCAATTACTATTCCCCATAACCAAAGTTGACCTTCTAATGCGCCCAAGTAGACATAAGAGCCAAGTTGCGCAAAGCCGGCAATGAATGAGTTCGCAGTTTTGGTAGCAATCATTTTTTCTTTAACTAAGTCCATGTTGAGATAAAAAGGATTTAAGATAGCACCTGTTGCTCCAAACAAAGTAGAAATAATGGTAATGAAAAATCCAAGAGGAATGAAGTATGCTAATTTCATAGGGAAGGAGCTTTTTTTCTTCCCAAAACGATATTGAAAAACAGTACTGATTAAAAAGATGCCCATCAAGAGTTGTATCCAATCTGCTTTTAATTCAACAAAAATTAGAGCTCCTACTATTGCTCCAATGATAGCGGATGGGACATAGTAGATAACGATTTTCCATTGTATGTTTTTCCAAAATAGAAATAAGCGAACAGGGCGCCCAATCATGTTTCCCAAATTTACCACAGGAGCAACTATTGAAGGACTTAAATAAAACCCAACAATAGGTAATAACATTAATGCGCCACCGCCGCCCGATAAAGTGCTGATGATGTAAGCAAGGATACCTGCTAAAAAAAGAAGAACATACGTCATGAAGTGTTAAAATTAACAGATTAAGCTGTACGATGATGAACGGATATCAATTAATGTTACCTTGCCGTGTTATAGTATTGAAAGCCTAAAAGGAATTCTTGGATTTTAAAAAATTACATACAAAACCAAAAGAAAAACGATTAGACCTCTTGTTCAAAACATTTGGTAAACAGTTGTTTGGTTACGGACATCAGCAATGGAAAATTCCAAAGGATGCTTGTTGGGATTTAGTGTACGCTTGTTTGTATAAAGTAGAAGAGAGAGTAGACACGGTTGAATTTGAATCAGAAGAAAAATTTAAATCTTATGTTTTTAGAATCTTCATTAACCGAATGAAGAATTATTTAAGAGATGAGAAGGTAAGAACAAAAGGAAATAGGGAAGTAGAGTTAGAAGAAGAAAGGCTAATAGAAAGGAAGGATACAGAAGAAAGCGAGACAGAGGAAATCCAAATCCTGAATAACATTTTAGATCAGTTAAAAGATTGGCAACGCATCTTAATGCTGATGAGGGCGCAAGATTATTCTTACGCAGATATTTCAAAATACACACATCAATCGGAGAAGAATCTGAAGGTCTATTATGGAAGACTGAAGAAAAAGATTGCAAAGGAGATGGAATTAAAACTTCAAAATATGACTAGTTATGAAAAATAGTTATGAAAAAAATATGGAGGCCATGCTGCAGAAAGCATTCTTGGCTCAGGATTTTGAAGCTCCAAAGAATCAAAAACTACTAGATTTTACTGCTCAGTCGAGCTTGAAAGGAGGATCAAGTTTTTTCTTTTTCATTAAGTCAGGCCTTTTTAAGACACTATTATTTATGTCAGCTGTGGTATTATTGCTTTTTGTTGGAGATCATTTGACAGCAGATGAGTTGGCAAATTACACACCAACAAATTGGGGCTATGAATTACCACAGGAAGAGAAAGTTGAACTAAATGAAATTCCTGTATTGGAAGCAACTGTTTTATCTAAGGAGAATAAACGCCCAGAAATACATCAGATCACTCCATTGGTATATGAACTGAAAGAGTTAAAAGATTCTATAAAGAGATATACGCCTGAAAAAGAAGAAATAAAGTTTCCAAAATTATCGGAAGATGAAATAGAAAAGAATATAAAACTTAAAGGACATCTAATAAAAGAGGTATTGAAGTTTGCTAAGAATAGAGTTGTTAAAGTAAATGTGTTTGATCAAAATTTACGTAAAGGAGAAGAAGAATTAACGGACTTTGTGATTTGGACTGGAGAGCTTTCAAATCTGGAATATGGTATCTTTTTGAACGATCTTTTAGTTCAAAAGAAAAAAGAAGATTATCTATTAGCTAAAGTCTATGATAAGGGATGGGAAGAATTTTCGAATAAGGCTTATTTAATGCCCATGACGAATATGTATTCATGGCACCCTGCTTTCCATGAATATCCGGTTGTGAACATTAGTAGGAAAGGAGCCGAATTATTTTGTGAGTGGTTAGAACAAGAAATTCAGAAAAGCAATAAAAATAAAAACGGCTTATGGGAGGTAAGGATTCCTACTAATCGAGAATGGGAGTATGCTGCATCTAGTGGAATAGGTCAAAATATTTATCCATGGGCGGGTCCACATGTCAGAAATGATGAAGGATGTTTTTTAGCAAATTTTAAAGCGATTAAGAATCCTGATTCTCTGTTCAATTTGTCAGAATCTTCCTGTGGAGGGAATGCTGGAGGCATACTAACCCATGGGACTCATTCCTACAATCCAAATAAAGTGGGGATTTACAATATTGCGGGAAATGTATCTGAAATGGTGTATTATCCTTATCAATTAAATGAAATTGGGGCAAGAGGTGGCAATTGGAATAGTATTCGTGAGGAAATTAAAATCTATGGAAAGGATAGCTACCTTGGAGTGGAAAAAGCTTCTCCTTTAGTTGGGTTTAGACCTGTGATTACTTATCAAAAGAAACGAATTAACGGACGTTTAGTATTTGATGAAGTAATAGCAAAACCTATTCTTACAAAAAAAGAGCAAGAAGATAATGACAAACGGAAGCTTAAGCTCTTAAAGGAAATTATAAAAGTAGATCACGATGTCTATACGAATGGAATTCGAGGAAAAATGAGAATTAATGGAACCGAAGAATTGACTGTTCTATTTTTTGCATCTAAACTTGAGGTGACAAATATCCAATACAAAACTTTTTTATTCGATTTAATAGGCCAAGGAAGATATACTGAGTATGAAAAAGCAAAGCCTGACTTTAAGGTATGGGCTGAGCTGGCATTAAGCGAAAAAATATTCCCAAAGGAATATTTAATGCATCTAAGCTATCAGGACTATCCGGTAGTTAATATTTC
>JAESST010000074.1 GCA_016763995.1 Flavobacteriales bacterium
AAAGCCTTTCTAATTCTTAGAAAGGCTTTTTATTTTGGTACCTATGAAAAAGACGAGTATTGAAGAACTTTACGAAGTATTCTTAAAACACCCCCAAATATCGAAAGACACTAGGCAGGTAGACCAAGGATCCATCTATTTTGCCTTAAAAGGAGAGAGTTTCGATGGAAATAGATTTGCTGAAGATGCTATTCTTAAAGGAGCAGCTTTTGCCGTTATTGATGATCCTAATTATAAAAAGGATGAACAATTCTTGCTTGTTGACAACTGCCTAAAAACATTACAAAAACTTGCAAATTATCACAGACAACAGCTAAACATTCCAGTTATTGGAATTAGTGGTAGTAATGGGAAAACAACCACTAAAGAGCTAATCGCTGCAACACTCAACAAAAAATACAAGATACTGTATACCGAAGGAAATTACAATAATCACATTGGGGTTCCTTTGACTCTATTAAGAATTTCTCCAGAACATGAAATCGCTGTAATAGAAATGGGAGCAAATCATCAAGGAGAGATTGATATGCTCTGCAACATAGCTGAACCAAATTATGGAATGCTTTCCAACATTGGTAAAGCTCACTTAGAAGGATTTGGAGGAGTTGAAGGAGTCAAAAAAGGAAAAACAGAATTATTCCGTTTCCTTCAAAAAAACAACTCCCCCATTTTCATTAACCTAGATGATTCTGCTATTCGCGAATCTGCTCCAGAAAATAATATTATCACATACAGCTTACATGATAAAGCTGATTGTAGAGGTAAAGTAGAGCAAACACACCCTAATCTCAAAGGAATATGGAAGACTAAAAATGCAAGTGGATTAATAAACTCCTCCTTATATGGGGAGTATAACTTCCACAACATACTCGCAGCCATCTGTATTGCAAACTTCTTTGAAGTTGAAGCAAAAAAAATTGATGCAGCAATTTCAGAATATCAATCGGATATGAATCGTTCGCAAATTCTAAAAAAAGATGGATTAACTATCTTCTTAGATGCCTATAATGCGAACCCAACTAGTATGAGTCTGTCCATAGAAAACTTTGATAAAGTAGAGTCGAAAAACAAAATTGCCATTATTGGCGATATGTTTGAACTTGGCGATGCGGCACACGAAGAACACAAAAAGATCATTCAACAATCTAAAGAGATGAGATCAATTCATCTGTTTATTTTTGTTGGAGTATTATTTCACGAACACTATCATGAATCTAAAAACGCACAGTTTTTTTCTACAACCGACGAAGCAAAAAAATGGTTCAAATCACAAGAGCTGAAAGGCTCTACCGTTTTATTAAAAGGATCAAGAGGAATGAGATTAGAGGCATTGCTCTCATAAAATAAAAAAAGCCGATAACTAAATGCTATCGACCTTTTATTTATTTCTCTAATTAGAGCTTACTCGCTTAACACAGCTCTAGAAATTACAATCTTCTGAATTTCTGTTGTTCCCTCGTAAATCTGAGTAATTTTTGCATCCCTCATTAATCTTTCTACATGGTATTCTTTTACGAAACCATAACCTCCATGAACTTGAACAGCCTCAATCGTAACTTCCATTGCAACTTTTGACGCAAAAACTTTCGCCATAGCGGAAATCTTATCAAAATTCTCACCGCTATCTTTCATACATGCAGCTTTCAAACACAGCAATCTAGCAGCTTCTATATCTGTTGCCATATCAGCCAATTTAAATGCAATTGCTTGATGTTTATGGATTGGTTTCCCAAAGGTTTCTCTTTCTTTAGAATATGCTACTGCCAACTCCATAGCTCCTGAGGCTATGCCTAAGGCTTGAGAAGCAATCCCAATTCTACCACCAGAAAGCACCTTCATAGCAAACTTAAATCCGAACCCATCTTCTCCAATTCTATTTTCTTTTGGAATTTTTACGTCTGTAAACATTAATGTGTGCGTATCAGAACCTCTAATACCTAATTTATTTTCCTTTGCTCCAATTACAAAACCATCCCATTCTTTGTCAACAATAAAAGCATTAATTCCTTTATGTCCTTTTTCAACATCTGTTTGAGCAATTACAATGTAATAAGAAGCTGAATTACCATTGGTAATCCAATTCTTAGTTCCATTTAACAAATAATGATCACCCTTGTCTATTGCAGTTGTTCTTTGAGATGTTGCATCAGAACCTGCTTCAGGTTCTGAAAGACAAAATGCTCCAATAGTTTTACCTGAAGCTGTTGGAACCAAATATTTTTGCTTTTGCTCTTCAGACCCAAACTTCTCTAACCCCCAACAGAACAAAGAGTTATTAACTGACATGCAAACAGAAGTAGAAGCATCTACTTTAGAAATCTCTTCCATAGCTAAAACATAAGAAACAGTATCCATACCGCCACCGCCGTATTTAGGATCTACCATCATTCCCATGAATCCCAACTCTCCTAATTGTTTAATTTGTTCTGCAGGAAAAGTTTGAGTTTCATCTCTTTCAATTACTCCTTCCTTTAAAACATTTTGAGCAAAATCTCTTGCAGCATCTCTTACTGCAATTTGCTCTTCAGTCAATTCTATATTCATATCTTTAAACTTAAATCTATTTTTGCAAAAGTAACTTATTTGCTATAGTGAATCAACAAAATATATCATACAAAGTTCTCGGAATAATGTCTGGAACTTCTCTAGATGGAATAGACCTCTGTTTAGTTAACTTTAAAAGAGTTAACAAGGCCTGGAGTTTCGAAATTTTAAAAGCAGAAACCATCCCATATACCAAGGAGTGGCTTTACGAGTTAAAAAAGGCAGAAAGCTGTTTTGGCAATAAATTAATACAACTTGATTTTGAATATGGGAAACTTCTTGGGGAAACGGCAGTGCATTTTTTAGAAAAACATTCAATTGAAGCAGATTCTATTGCTTCACACGGGCATACCATATTTCATCAAATAGAAAACGGATTAACATTTCAATTGGGCCACGGAGCCGCTTTAGCCGCCGCAAGTAATCTTTTAAGTATAAGTGACTTTAGAAGTTTGGATGTTGCACTTGGAGGTCAAGGAGCTCCATTGGTACCATATGGCGATCAGGAATTATTTTCCGAATTTGATTGTTGCATCAACTTGGGAGGAATTGCGAATCTTTCGTTTGAAAAAAAAGGCACAAGGCTCGCTTTCGATATCTGTGCTTGTAATATGATCCTAAATCATTTAATGCGTGAGCATTTTAACAAGAAATTTGATCAGAATGGAGCAATCAGTCGTCAAGGTAATTTCAATGAGTTTCTTTTCAATCAATTGAATAAACTTGACTACTTCCAAATTGATGGACCCAAATCATTAGGTAAAGAGTGGATCTTCCAAAAAATTATCCCTCTTTTCGAAAAGTCAAATATCTCAATTCAAGATCAATTATTTACCTTCTCAAAACATTGTGCTTTTCAAATTGGAGAAGTATTGCGCATTAATAAAATAAGATCAAACATTCTTTTAACCGGAGGTGGTAGTAAAAATAAATTTTTACTCGAGTTAATTCGACAAGAAGGTTTCGAAATTACATTACCCAAAGAACAGACCATAGACTTTAAAGAAGCACTTATCTTCGCATTTCTAGGCCTTAAAAGAATTTTAAAAGAGAATAATACATTAAAAAGCGTTACAGGAGCATCTAGAAATTCTTGCGGTGGAAGCGTCTACTTGCCTTAGCTATTGTTAACAAATTAGCACTCTTTAACTGGTGCTTTTTTAATACTTTTGGGACAAATATTTATGCATGGAAGAGCTTCTAAAAAAGTATGAGAATAAGCAGCCTGAGATCGTTTTTGAATGGAAAGATTCAGAAACTGAAGCTGAAGGATGGGTAGTTATCAATTCCCTACGAGGTGGAGCTGCAGGTGGTGGAACTCGTATGAGAGTTGGCTTAGATAAACATGAAGTAACTTCTTTGGCAAAGACAATGGAAGTAAAATTCACTGTATCAGGCCCCGCCATTGGTGGAGCAAAATCTGGAATCAACTTTGATCCAAATGATCCAAGAAAAAAAGGAGTTCTTGAAAGATGGTACAAAGCAGTTGCTCCATTACTTAAGAACTATTATGGAACAGGTGGAGATTTGAATGTAGATGAAATTCATGAAGTTATTCCGATTACTGAAAAATCAGGTATTTGGCAGCCACAAGAAGGTGTTTTTAATGGACATTTCAAGCCCACAGAAGCCGAAAAAATTAACAGAATTGGCCAGCTAAGGTATGGAGTTCTTAAAGTAATTGAAGATAAAAATTTCACTCCTAAAGTAGAAAACAAATATGTTGTTGCCGACATGATTACTGGTTATGGAGTAGCTGAATCTGTAAAACATTACTATGACATCTATGGAGGAAGTTTAAAGAATAAAAAAGTAATCGTTCAAGGCTGGGGGAATGTTGGTGCGGCAGGAGCATATTATCTTGCTCAAAGTGGCGCTATAGTTGTCGGTATTATAGACCGTGAAGGAGGCTTAATTAATGAAAAAGGGTTCTCTTTCGAAGAGATTAGAAATCTCTTCTTATCAAAAAATGGCAATCAACTCGTTACAGATAATCTTATCCCTTTCGAGGAAGTAAATCGACGAATCTGGTCTATCGGAGCAGAGGCTTTCATTCCCTGTGCCGCATCGAGGTTGATAACGAAAGAGCAAGTTGACTTAATGATCAATTCTGGGATAGAAGTAATTGCTGCAGGAGCAAATGTTCCTTTTGCCGATCAAGAAATATTTTTTGGCCCGATTGCAAATTATACGGATGATAAAATCAGTATAATACCTGATTTTATTTCCAATTGCGGAATGGCAAGAGTCTTTGCTTATTTGATGACTGATAGTGTAGAAATGACAGACGAAAGTATTTTCAATGATACTTCTAGCACAATCAAAAATGCCATGATAGAGGCTTATAACAAATCAAGTAGCAAAACAAATATTGCAAAAACTGCATTTACTATTGCTTTGCATAAACTGATATAATTAACAACACTACCTAAAAAATTCGCTATGTATACATTAATGGTCGCCATTTTCGTCTTAGGCTATGTCATGATAGCCTTCGAGCATCCTTTGAAAATTGACAAGGCAGCACCAGCCCTTTTAATTGCAGTTTTGGGATGGACAGCTTATGTTTTTGGGATGGATGAAATCCTTTTCAATAGCACGACTTTTCTACAATACGTAGATGCAAACTACGGATTGGTAGAAAATTATGATATAACAGCCATCATTTCCGAATATGGAAATCATTTTATTGTTCATGAACTTGCTCACCACCTTACGCATCATTCCGAAATTATCTTTTTCCTTTTAGGTGCCATGACAATAGTAGAACTGATTGATGCGCATGAAGGTTTTGCTGTAATTACTGATAGAATCAAAACTAAGAACAAGGTTAAATTATTATGGATCGTTTGTATTCTCACCTTTTTCTTTTCAGCGGCACTTGATAACCTGACAACTGCAATTGTAATGATTTCTCTGTTAAGGAAATTAGTGGCTGATAAAAAAGAGAGATGGTTTTTTGCAGGTCTAGTTATTATTGCCGCAAATGCAGGGGGAGCTTGGTCTCCTATTGGTGATGTTACAACCACAATGCTATGGATTGGAACTCAAATTACTGCCTTTAATGTTATTTCGGAGCTTTTTGTTCCTAGTTTGATTTGCATCTTAGTGCCCCTGATTTGGTTGTCTTTCACTGCTAAAGGAGAAATTGAACGCCCGGTTGTCTCACAAGAGGCAGAACATTTGAGAAACAGAACAACACCATTCGAAAGAAATTTAATTTTCTACTTAGGCCTCGCTCTTTTGTTATTTGTCCCAGTTTTTAAAACAACAACTCACCTCCCACCATACATGGGAATGCTATTTGGCTTAGGAGTTCTATGGGTCGTAACAGAAATTATTCATCGTTCTAAGAATCACGAAATAAAATCTGAGCTATCTGTTATCGGAGTACTTAGAAAAATTGATATTGTTAGTGTTCTCTTCTTTTTAGGAATTCTACTTGCAATTTCTTCTCTACAATCAGCAGGACATTTAACTGCTTTAGCTAATATTTTAGACGATACTATTGGAGACATCTATATGGTAAATATTGTCATTGGATTATTATCAGCAGTGGTAGACAATGTGCCTTTGGTAGCTGCATCTATGGGCATGTACCCTATTGCCACCCCAGAGATGCTTGCAGCCTTTAGCTCAACAGATGCAGATTATTACCAACATTTTGTTCAGGATGGAAATTTCTGGGAATTCCTCGCATATTGTGCTGGAACAGGAGGCTCTGCATTAATCATTGGTTCAGCAGCTGGAGTCGCTGTTATGGGAATGGAACGTATCGACTTCTTATGGTATATGAAAAAAATAAGTCTTTACGCAATAGCAGGCTATCTAGCAGGAGCAATTTACTATGTTTTTGTAGTAGCCTAAGTACCTTTGCAATAAAACTAACATTTCAGTGTTAATAGTTAGCATCAATTGATAATGCTTGCACCTGCTTTAGGTATAACTTAGTGCATAATCTAATCTCAATAAATTGCGAATGATATCTACACTTATAAGTCAGATCAATATTGCCGAACCCATGGCTGACTCATTGAACGCTGAGGCTTCAACTGAAAAGACTCTTTCTATTCTAGAGTTAATCACTTCCGGTGGAATTGGCGGAATGATAATTATGTTTTCCCTCTTTGTCCTATCAATTATAGCAGTTTACATTTTTATCGAACGATTTATTACTATCAAAAATGCGGCTCAGGAAGATGAAAATTTCATGAATCAAATCAAAGATTTCATTCATGATGGGAAATTAGAAGCGGCAAAATCTCTTTGTAAAAACACCCCCACTCCTATTTCTAGAATGATTGAAAAGGGTGTCAATAGGATTGGAAAACCATTAACTGATATTGGAGCTGCTATTGAAAATACAGGAAAATTAGAGTTGTTCAAATTAGAAAATAACTTAGCAACTCTAGCAACTATTTCTGGAGCTGCACCAATGATTGGTTTCTTAGGTACAGTGATTGGGATGATTCTAGCCTTTCACCAAATGGCAGCAGCAGGTGGTAATATTGATGTAGGATCGTTGTCAGAGGGGATTTACACAGCCATGGTAACAACAGTAGCGGGACTAGTTGTTGGAATTATGGCTTATATCGGTTACAACCTTCTGGTGACTAAAGTTGAAAAAGTAGTCTTCAAGATGGAAGCCAGAACCATCGAATTTTTAGATATCCTAAACGAACCAGCAAAATAATGGGACTACGTTCAAAAAATAAAGTAAGTCCAAATTTCAACATGTCTTCTATGACAGACATTGTATTCCTGTTGTTAATTTTCTTTATGCTAACCTCTACAATGGTAAGTCCTAATGCACTGAAATTATTATTACCAAGTAGCTCAACTCAAACAAGAGCTGCCCAAACAGTCTCAGTTTCCATTACAAAAGAACTGGATTATTACATTAATGCACAAAAGATTGAATTTGAATTTACGGAACCATTATTAATCAAAGAAATGGGAACAGATCCAGATAATTCAATTATTCTGCATGTTGACAAACAAATAGCTACTGAAGAAGCAGTCAAAATAATGGATATTGCAAGCAGAAATAAATTTAAGATGGTCTTAGCCACCAAGGGAAAATAAAAGTGAGTCAGAACGAAGGAAAAAATAAAAGAACAGGCTTGGTCATTAGTATTGTGTTTCACTCATTACTAGTGCTAATTTTCGCCTTTTATGGATTGACCTACCTCGACCCACCGCCAGAAGAAGAAGGCATCACAATTAATTTCGGAACCTCAAACGATGGAATGGTAAGCGAGTTGAACAATGCCCCTAATGAAGCCGAAAACATTCCAACAGAAACTGAAGTAACAGAACCAGATCCCGTAGAAACAGTTGAAGAAGAAATTATTACTCAAAACATTGAAGAAGCTCCTTCAGTAGATCAGAAGAAAGAAGAAAAAAAAGAAGTAGTAGAACCAGTTGAAAAGAAGGAAGAACCCAAGCCTAATAAAAAATTACTAAATGCTTTAAATAAGCTGAAAAACAAACAGACTGAGCAAAGAGGCGGTGATGGTATCACAGGAAAACAAGGAGATCAGGGAGATATCAATGGAGATCCAAACAGTAAAAACTATGTTGGAGCTGGTTCAGGAAATGGAATTTCTTTTAATTTGTCAGGCAGGAGCATGAAGAATGCTCCAAAAATAAATGACAACTCTCAGGAAGAAGGAACCGTGGTAGTTGACATTATTGTAGATAAATATGGAAAAGTTCTAAGAGCAAATCCAGGAGCAAGAGGATCTAATACTACTAGCGGTATTCTCTACAAAAAAGCAAGAGAAGCAGCCCTTAAAGCAAAGTTCAATGCAAATCCAGATATCGCAGAAGAACAAAAAGGGACAATGACTTTTGTTTTTATTCTGAACTAATGACCTACGAACAAACGCTTGATTATCAATTCAAGCAGCTTCCTATGTACCAAAGGGAGGGGAAAAAAGCCTTCAAAAAAGACCTTTCAAATACACTTGCTCTTTGCTCTATTTTAGAACAGCCAGAACAACAATTTAAAAGCATACATATTGCCGGAACAAATGGGAAAGGCTCAACTGCACACATGCTTAGTTCTGTATTACAAGAGGCCGGATATAAAACAGGGCTTTACACTTCTCCGCATTTAAAAGATTTTAGAGAGCGAATTCGAGTTAACGGTCAAATGATTTCAAAAGAAGAAGTCATTGAGTTTGTTCATGAATTTCAAGCCAAATTTGCGGCAATACACCCTTCCTTTTTTGAATGGACTGTTGTATTAGCCTTCCACATTTTCGCCAAAGAGAAAGTAGACATTGCCGTTATAGAGACAGGTTTAGGCGGAAGATTAGATTCTACGAACGTAATAAATCCAGAATTAAGCATTATTACTAATATTGGTTTTGATCATATTGACCTTCTTGGAGATACTTTAGAAAAGATTGCGACTGAAAAAGCAGGTATTATAAAAACAAACACTCCTGTTGTGGTTGTTAATCATTCAGGGCAAAAAGATGTGTTCGCTGAGAAAGCAGCCAAAGAAAGGGCTCCCATTACTTTTTCAGATGAACTTGAAGTAGACACCAATTTAACAAGTGACTTAAAAGGTAACTATCAAGCAGAAAATATCAAAGGAATCTATACTGTCTACCTGAAATTAAAAGAGATGGGTTGGAATATTAGCATGGATCAACTACAAAACGGACTACAAAATGTTGGCTCCAACACACAACTTCGAGGGAGGTGGGATATTTTACAACACAAGCCCACTATTATTGCAGACACAGCACATAATAAAGAAGGACTAAAACTAGCATTACACCAATTAAAAACACTCAACGCGGATCAACTACACTTTGTTATTGGCTTTGTTAAAGATAAAAACATTGAAGAAATTCTTCAACTGTTTCCAAAAAGTGCAAGCTATTATTTTTGTGAAGCGAAAATCCCTAGAGCCTTAAATCATGTTGCTTTACATGAAAAAGCAACACAGATAGGATTGAAAGGTAATTCATTTACATCGGTAGTCGAAGCTCTTTCAGCAGCAAAAAGAGAAGCACAAACTGCTGATATAATATATGTTGGCGGAAGCAGTTTTGTTGTAGCAGAAGTTGTTTAATTTTTTTTACATATTTGTTGTCATGTTTAGTAATTCATGTATATTTGCACTCCGAATTTTTGGGGCGATTAGCTCAGTTGGTTCAGAGCACCTCGTTTACACCGAGGGGGTCGGGAGTTCGAATCTCTCATCGCCCACAAAGCCGAAGTTTTACTTCGGCTTTTTTTTTACCTTTATTTTAAATGAGGCATTAGCTCAGTTGGTTCAGAGCATTACCTTGACAGGGTAGGGGTCACTGGTTCGAATCCAGTATGCCTCACCAAAGTGGAATTAATAACTTCTTTGTTATTATTCCACTTTTTTGTTTCCTCCAACCCCTTACATAAGTATGGGATTGGGAGGAATAGTGAATTTATTCTAGAAGTTAGAAATCGCTCGTTTTTGAAATCATAACTAATACCTTCTGGAAACACCAGTTGTTGCACCCTCTCACTTTGTGAATAATCTTCAGAAGTCCATATTTCAGTGAGGTTTCGGCTAATTGTACTTACATAATTAATACAATTTTTAAGGTTAGAACTCTCAAAAGTGGAACTTTCCATAATTCGCTCCATTTCAAATTTCTCGTCCAGAAATTTTTGATTGTACTTTTCGTAAAGTGCCATATTAATTTCTCCTTCAACGTATCTTAATTCAAACTGTTCTATTTTCTGAATAATAGCTGCTAAGTTTTTTTTATACTTCTTTTGTTCTGTTTTTGCATCTCTATTAAATTGCTCGAACATATAACTCAATCCTTTTTCAATATGAGCAACTGACTCTTTCTTTACTTCGTAACGCTTTAAAAAATCTTGAAATTGCATATGAAGCTTTTTCTGGCTCTTATTTTTCTTACAGCCATTAGTTCTACATTTATAGTAATACAAGCTCTTCTGCTTCTGTAAATACCCTGTAGTTGGGTTACCACAAGAAGCACAACTCATAAATCGTTTTAAAGGTAGTTGTATCGTATTTTCTATTGAATGCTTGCCCTTGTTAAATTTCCCTTTAAGTATTTCATTTACCATTAAGAAATCTTCAGGCGTTGCTAAAGCCTCATGCCTCCCTATCACCACCTCACCTCCAAGAAGTGTATTCACTAATTTACCACAATAGAATGGGTTTCGATAAACGTCTGAAAGTCTTCTCTCACTCATCCATTTAATTCCCATGCTATTCAGGCGTTGCACAATATCTTTATTCGGTAATAGCTCCTTTAGTTTCCACTCCCAAGCTTTACGCAATATTTTACCTTCTCTATTAGCAACTATCTTATGTAGGTTTGAGCGTTGACCACTATTTAGGTTTTGTAGCCTCTAGGCATAACAAATGGCCAATACCCCTGCTTTAGCCTTTCCCTCAAACCTGTAACAGTTCTTTGCCTTCTCATTTCATTATCATATTGACTAAAAACAAAAAAAATTGATTGATGAAACTGACCATGAGGCGTACTTGAATCTACTCCTTGCGTAATAGATATTAGAATAACCCCTAATTTTGATAGTTGATCGCTTATTGCAGCTCCACCTATTCCTGTTCTTGAAAACCGATCTATTTCATAAACTAATATGTAGCGTACCCTTTTGTTCTTTTTTGCATACGCTACCATACGTTGAAACTCTTTTCGTTCGTCAGTTTTAGCAGATTCACTTGTCTCTCCAAAATAATCTAAAATAGGATAGCTCTTATTTTCAGCGTATTCTTTACACAGACGCTTTTGCGTACCAATACTTGCATTTAACATTTGATCTGGGCTCGATACTCTAGTGTAGATAATAGCTCCACTCCCCTTTCTCTTATTCTCAACGCCTCTAAATTTCATAAAATGTAGAAACGCATCGTCCATATTTACTTTCGAATCTATCATGCTGCTACTTTTTTAATGTTATCACTTGGGTTACTTTGCTTACTATATTGTTTGTATACTATCAAACAGTATTGCCTAATAGACTCTATGTATTCTTCTGCTTCTTTTCTTGTAAGCGTCTCAAATTCTTTTGTTTTTTGTACCTCCTCTACCGTTAAAAAAGTAGCGAACTTGTCTCTCTCCTTCACATCTTTGCGAACTTCTTCTCCATTCATCTCTCTCTGTTTTCGCAAGAAACTTCTTCTCCATCGTTTTAAGTTTCTCAACTATTTATATTGAAGCTTATCCTATAAGCTCTTTAATTCTCGCTTAACTCTCCATGTACTAACTCTATTTGGTTTGGATTTAAAAATTTAGTTTCAGTTCCTCTGTCATTTAAAATGACAATTCGTTTATAGGCTTCACTCGTGATAATGTCAAGGAAGCGATCCTTCGCATCTTCTTTATTTTCTTTGAATAAATCTATTTCAGCTTCTTCTGTTTCTATAATCAGCTTGATCAAAGAGTCTTCTTCTAAATGACCTAAAACAGCTTCTTCTTCTTTCGATATGAGGTCTAGGTCATTTGTAGCAATATCTCGTTTTTCTCCTCCTATAAACTCTTGTATTATCTCGGTAACGGATATTGAAATGTAAAAGCTCTGAAAGGAAGAAATGAATTGTTTATTCTTGAACAAGTCTTTCTCTCGTTTTGGGTCAAGATGTATTACTTCTCCTAACGGATTTATGAGAAAGGATAAAGAACTTTTATTTGCAATGGCTACCGCTAATAGATTACTGAAGTAGTTTTGAATTTCTGCTTGGTCGTGGAGAATGATTCTTTTCTCTTCGAGCTTTTTTCGACCATCTTTCGTTCCAAAAATATCTGGCTTCTTCTGGATGAGTAGATCAAAAATTGAGTCAAGGTCATCTTTTGCCCATAAAGGTTTACTTTGCATCTCGTCTCTCACCGTTCGTATAACTTCAAAGCGAAGTCCTATATCTTTCATCTTTTCAATCATTCGTATCCAGACATAATCTACGAAACTAAAAGGATGCTTACCTCTAGTAGCTTCTCCATTAAAAAATAAATCCTGCTTTCGCCAATGATTAATATATTGGGGCTGAACGTCGAAGTCTTTAACCGCAAATCGTGGCTCGATTAATTTAGCGTGTAAGCTGTCGCTTTTTTGACCAATTACACCCTCATCAAACATTTCAGAAAATTCGAACATAACATCAATATACAAATAAATATTTAATTATACATCTGCTTTAACAAATATTAACATATAAATAAATCCAACACTACATTTATTATTAGACCGAAAAATACTATTTATAAGTATTAAATCCCGC